>JARFUL010000259.1 GCA_029289015.1 Syntrophobacteria bacterium
GTCCGGAAGATGCTCGACGCGTTCCTCCACGCGGTGAGCGCACAGCGGAGCGATTTGAAGTAGCGGGTCTCCCCCGGGCAGCTCATCACTTGGTAGCAAGAAGCCCCAGAATCCTCCTGGCAAACTCCTCGTTGTCTTGAGCGTCAAGGGAGATTTCGGGCAGGAGCTCCCTCATGAGCCTGGTGAGGCGCTCCCTGTCTGGCAGCTCCACCAGGTCGCGGGGCGCGGTGGCTTCGGGGTCGAGGAGCTGGGCGGGAACCCCGGTCCAGGTGACGCGGCCCTCCTCCAGGAGAACCAGCCGGTTGAGGTGTGCGAAGAGGTGGGTCAGGTCGTGGGTGATGACCACCAGGGTGCCGGCCTCGCCCTTCGCGCTGAAGAGCGCGTGCGCGGCTCCTTCGGCCTCCTTCGGGCCGAGCCCGGTGAGGGGCTCGTCAACGATGAGCAGGTCCCACTTCAGCACAAAGAAGCAAAGAAGCGCGAGAAGCCTCTTCTTTCCCGGCGGCAGGTCAAAGGGGGAGGTCGCGAGCTCTTCCGCGCTAAAGCCGAGGGAGCCGGCCAGGTCCAGCGCGTGCTCGGGTATCTCGGCGCTCGACACCTTGAGCCCGTAGGCCAGCTCACCCAGCCCGGTGGACGCGAAGAACTGGTTCTCGGGCTGCTGGAAGACCATCCCCACCCTGGGGCCCTTGGGGCCGGGAAACACCACCTTGCCCTCGGTGGGGTTCTCCAGCCCCGCGATTATCCTGGCCAGGGTGGTCTTGCCCGCGCCGTTTTTCCCAACGATGCCAAGAACCTCGCCCTTTTCAACCTCAAAGGAGACCCCGGTCAGCGCCCGGACCTCCGAGGGAGTGCCAAGGGAGTACACGTGGCCTACGGACTCAAGGGAGACGAGGGGGGGTGAAGCGGCCTCGTGCTTCATGCTTTTTCCCGGCGCATCCGCCCCGGCCCGCGCGCTACGCACTCTTCGGCCCCGCGGACCGCACCCCTTCGGAGACATCGGGCTCAAAGGGCTTGAAGTTTTCCTCGAACATCTTGGCGAGCCTGGCCGCGTGCGCGTCATAGGCCGCGGGGTCGGCCCAGGTGGACCTCGGGTCGAGCACCTCCCGCGGCACTCCCGGGCAGCCGGTGGGCACCGCTATGCCGAAGACCGGGTCTTTGCGCGTCTCGGCCCCGGTAAGCTCTCCTTTGAGCGCGGCGCCTACCATCGCGCGGGTATGGGATATCTTCATCCTCTCGCCCACGCCGTAGGGGCCCCCGGACCACCCGGTGTTGATGAGCCACACGTCAACGTCGTGGTGGGTGATCTTCTCGCTCAAAAGCCGGGCGTACACCGTGGGCGACAGGGCCATGAAGGGCGCGCCGAAGCACGCGGAGAAGGTGGCCTGGGGCTCCACGACCCCCTTCTCCGTGCCCGCCACCTTTGCGGTGTAGCCGGCCAAAAAGTGGTATACCGCCTGGTCCAGGGTGAGCTTGGCCACCGGCGGCATCACGCCGAACGCGTCCGCGGTGAGCATGATGATGTTTTTGGGATGGCCTCCCACCCCGGTCCTCGTGGCCAGGGGGATGTGGCTTATGGGGTACGCGGCCCGGGTGTTCTCGGTAAGGGTTTCGTCGTCCAGGTCGATCCCGCCCGTCTCCGCGCTGAACCCGATGTTCTCCAGGATGGTGCCGAAGCGGCGGGTGGTCTCGTATATATCCGGCTCCGCGTCGGGGCTGAGACGGATTACCTTCGCGTAGCACCCCCCCTCGAAGTTGAACACGCCGTGGTCGGACCAGCCGTGCTCGTCGTCCCCGATCAGGGTGCGCTCCGGGTCGGTGGAGAGGGTGGTCTTGCCCGTGCCGGAGAGCCCGAAGAAGATGGCCACGTCATCTTCCGCGCCCGTGTTGGCCGCGCAGTGCATGGAGAGCACGTTCCTTTGGGGCAGGAGGTAGTTGAGCACCGTGAAGATGGACTTCTTTATCTCCCCCGCGTATTGAGTCCCGCCTATCATTACCAGCTTCTGGCCGAAGTGGATCACCACGAATACCTCCGAGCGGGTGCCGTCCACATCGGGGATCGCGTGGAAGTTGGGCGCGTGGAGCACGGTGAACTCCGGAACGTGGACTGCAAGCTGCTCGGGGGTGGCCTGGATGAAGAGGTTCCGCACAAACAGGGAGTGCCACGCGGTCTCGGTGATGACCCGGATGGGCATCTGGTAGTTGGGGTCCGCGCCTGCAAAGCAGTCCTGCACAAAGAGGTCCTTGCACTGCCAGTAGGCCAGGAGCCTGTGGCGGAGCGACTCGAACTGCTGGACGTCCATGGCCTGGTTCACCTTGCCCCACCAGATCTTGTCCTCGCTTGAGGGCTCCCGGACGATGAACTTGTCGTTGGCCGCGCGGCCTGTGTGCTGGCCGGTGCGGACCACCAGCGGCCCGAGGTGGGAGAGCCGCCCCTCCCGCCGGCTGATGGCCTGCTCGTAGAGGAAGGGGGTTGGAAGGTTCCAGTATACCAGGTTTACGTTTTGGATTCCGTGATTCTCCAAGCCGAAGCTCGTGCGCGGCCTTTCCGGGACATTCATGACCCACCCCCTTTAAGGTGTTAGCCGTTTGCTAATGCCTATTGAATTATGCTAACACTCCTGGGCCAAAAAGGTAAACATGGTTTGTCCCGGGGGCCCGCAACAAAAACAATTTCACCCCAGTGTTTACAAATCCTGTAAAGTATGTGATATTTCCCCCTTATATTTCCATGGAAGGCTAAAGGCCGGTTTGCCACCGGACCAGATAGATGGAGGAAGAGGAGCCATGAACATAGCGGTAATAGGCATGGGCTACGTGGGAATACCCGTCGCGGCCCTTTTTGCGGACGTTGAGGGGTTCAGCGTCACGGGAATCCAGAGGAAGTCCCAGCGCTCGGGCTGGAAGATAGACGTCCTCAACTCCGGCAGGTGCCCCATAGAGGGCGACGAGCCGGGCCTGGACGAGCTCATCGGCAGGGTGGTGGAAAAGCGCGCGTTCAGGGTCACGGACGACTTCTCCGTTTTGCGCGAGATGGACGTGATTCTCATTGACGTCCAGACCCCCACCGACACCGCGGACCACAAGCCCCAGTACCTCTCCCTCAAGGAGGTTTCGAGAAATGTGGGGGCCGACATGAAAAAAGGGGTCCTGGTGATAATCGAGTCCACCGTCGCGCCGGGCACCACCCAGAACGTGGTCCAGCCCATCCTGGAGCGCAAGTCCGGGCTCAACGCGGGCAAGGACTTTCACCTGGCCTACTCCTACGAGCGGGTCATGCCCGGAAAGCTCATAGAGTACATCGTGCACCTGCCCCGCATTGTGGGCGGGGTCTGCAAGGAGTCGGAAAAAAGGGCGGTGGAGCTCTACAAGAATATAGTTGAGGCGGAGATCCTGTCCACAGACGTGCTCTCCGCAGAGACCGCAAAGACCATGGAGAACGCGTACCGGGACGTGAACATCGCGTTCGCCAACGAGATGGCCCTCATCGCGGAGTCTTTGGGGGTGGACATCTACGAGATACGGGAGCTCATAAACAGCCGGTCCGAGAGGCACATGCACATCCCGGGCATAGGGGTGGGCGGGCACTGCCTGCCCAAGGACACCTGGCTCCTTCACTACGGGCTGGGCCGCTACGGCAAAAAGGAGGCTACCACCGACTTCATATCGCTCGCGAGAAGGATCAACAACTTCATGCCCATCCACGCGGTGGAGTTGGCCAAGGGCGCGCTCAAAAAGAAGAAGATCGCGCTTAAAGACGCCAAGGTGGTGATCATGGGGGTGGCCTATCTCGAGGACTCCGACGACACCCGCAACACCCCGGCCTACGACCTGGTGAGAGAGTTCGAGGCCCACGGCTCCGAAGTTGTGGCCCACGACCCCTATGTGCGGTCCTTTCCCGAGGCGGAGCTCACCAAGGACCTGGACCAGGCCCTCAAGAACGCGGACGTGGCCATAGTGGCCTGCCGCCACAAGGGCTACTACAACGTGGACATGAAAAAATTCACCGAGCTCATGCGCACCCCCATAGTGGTGGACGGAAGAGACGTCTACAAACGCAAAAATGCCCAAAACGCGGGCGTCATCTACCACGGCATAGGCAAAGGCAAGTGAGGACAGTGTCCTCTTTTTGATCCTGCCTGGCGGCAGGACTAAAGTCCTGCGCTACTCTTTTGGACAGCCTCGCTTATCTCTTTCAGATAGCCGAGCTCCTCCCCTAGCCCTTTCGCCAAAAGCCCCTCAAGGTTTTTCAGGCCCGCGGGGATGTGCTCCGCGAATCCCGGCCTTTTCCTCACCCCCGAGAGAAACGCGAACGCGGCCAGGGCCTGCATGGTGCGGCTCAGCGCGACCCATAGAAACTTCTCCCGGAACGCGTCCTCGTTCACCTCCACCCTCTCTTTCAGCACGGACAGGTACTCTTTGAAGAGCCTCTCCCTCATGGGGCCCGGGAGGTCCATGTAGGGGTCCAGGATCAAAGAGGCCAGGTCATACTGGGGCGGGCCGAGCCTCGCGCCCTGGAAATCTATGACATAGAGACGGCCGTCCTTCACCATGAGGTTTCGGGACTGGAAATCCCGGTGCATTAAGAACCCGTCGCCCTCGTACTGGGCCTTTTGGGCCACGGTTTGGAACTCCCGAAGGAGCCTGTCGTCGTCGGTCTCAAAGCCCAGATGGCCCCCAAGAAAGGCCTCCCTGAAGTACAAGAGCTCCCGCTCGTAGATGAAGGGCGCGTCAAAGACCCTGGTGTCGAAGCAGTAGGATGTATCGAACCCGTGGGGCCCGGCCACCTGGATCTTAACCAGGTTCTCAATAGCTTCCAGGTAGAGGCTGAAGAGCGCGTCGTCGTCCGAGTCCGCTTTGAGGTCATAGAGCCGCACGTCGCCGAGGTCCTCGACCGCCACGGCGGAGCTCTCGCGGTGGAAGAAGAGAACCTCGGGCACCGAAACCCCCTTGGCCGCGAGGTGCCTTCCTATGTATGCGTATGCGATGTTCTCCCTTGGGCCCAGGGGAGAGATGTTGTCCGGGAGCACCGCGAGCACGCTCTTTTGGCCCGAGGTGAGCCGGACAAAGGTCCTTAGGGAGCCGTCGCCCCTGAGCACGGAAACTTTGACCTCCTGGCCCGGGAAGAGGGCCTCCTTCAGCGCGCTGAGCGCGGGGCTATCCATCTTCGTGCTGCCTAAATCCGGGCCCTGCAATGCACCCTGAGAGGGTTTCGCCCGAAGAGACCTCCGTATTTTCCAGCACCACCACATCCGAAAGAAAGGCACCGTCTCCCACCCGCGCTCCGGGCCCTATGGCCGCAAACCCGGAGATCTCAGCGCGGGGGTCCACATATGCGGTGGGATGCACAACCACGGGGAAGGTCTCCATGCCCTTTTCAGGGAAGAAGGGGCCGCGCCGCGCGAGCCTCCTGTGGCAATCCAGCAGCCCAGAGACAGAGCCCACCTCCGCCCAGAAGAGACTCTTCGCGATGTGGGCCGAGACCTTCTCGCGGCCCGCGATCGCGCCCAGGTAGACGTCCAGGATGGAAAAGACCTTCACATCAGGAGCATACTCGAAGGCCCGGGGGTTAAGGACCTGAAGGCCGGTGAACGCGAGGATCCTCTCACCTTGGGCCTCCTCGGGAGAAAAGCCGAGTATCTGGCCCTCTGGGTCTATCATGACGTTGTTGAGCCCCGGGATGTCGGCCAAAACCATGGTGGCCAGGGAGCCCCCCTCGACATGGGCCTTCATCACCTCCCTGGGGTCAAAGTCGGTGAGCACGTCGCCGTTCATAACGAAGAAGGGCTCTTTGCCGAAGAAGTCCAGCACCTTTTTGACGCCCCCGCCGGTGTCCAGAAGCACCTTTTCATGGGAGACCTCAACAGGGACCGGCGGGTGGGAGCCCTCGAGGAACGAGAGGATCTTTTCAGGCAGGTGGTGCGCGTTCATCACCACGGCCTGCGCGCCGCACCCTGCGAGGTGCTTGAGGATTATGGAGATCAGCGGCCGGTTGAATATGGGCGCGAGGCACTTGGGTATTGTGTGGGTGACGGGCCGAAGCCTCGTGCCCAGGCCCGCTGCGAGCACCATGGCCCTCAAGGGGAGAGCTCCCTGGCCGCGGCCAGGATCTGCCGGGCCGCGCGGCGCACCTGGTCCTCGGTGGTTCCCCTGCCCAGGGTGAGGCGCACCGTTCCCATGCCCTTCTCCGGGCTGACCCCCATCGCGCTGAGCACGTGGGAGAGGGAGACCGTGTCCTCGTGGCACGCGGCTCCCGTGGACGCGAATATCTTCGGGCAGCGCTCTAGAATCTCCTGGCCGGGGATGTTCGGGAACGCGGCGGAAAGGGTGTTGGGCAGCCTGGCTGCGCGCTCCGAGTGGACCACGAGACCCGGGAAGCCCTCCCGCAAAAGCACGGTGAGCAAGTCTCTCAGCCCTTGCTGCCTGGCCGCCTCTGCCTCGAGCGTCTTGCCAGCTAGCCTCGCGGCCGCGCCGAGGCCCGCGATGTAGGGCACGTTCTCCGTTCCGGGCCTGATGCCCCGCTCCTGGCCCCCGCCCCGGACGAGCGGGGC
>JARFUL010000260.1 GCA_029289015.1 Syntrophobacteria bacterium
TTTTTATTCCAAAGACTCGACCGGTCAAACATGAAGGTGCTCGGCATATACGGCTCACCCCGCAGGGGTGGAAACTCCGACCTTCTCCTGGAGAAGGTCCTCGAAGGCGCGGCCGATGCGGGGGCCCAGCTCGTGGGCCCGGTCCTGGCGCGCAAGCTCAAGATGAACGGGTGCATCGCGTGCGGGGGCTGCGACGAGACCGGCGAGTGCGTGGTCCAGGACGAGATGCAGGACGTCTATCCCCTGCTGAGCGAGGCCGACATCATCTTTCTGGCCTCCCCCATCTTCTTCTACGGCATGACCTCCCAGGTCAAGAGGGTGATAGACCGGGCCCAGGCCAGGTGGAACTTCAGGAGGCTGAACAAGAAGCCCTCCGAGCTTCGCTCCTTTGACAGCGGCGTGGGCTACCTGGTCTCCGTGGGCGCGACCAGGGGCAAGAATCTCTTCCTCGGGGTGGAGCTCGTGGCCAAGTATTTTTTCGACGCGCTCGACATGGAGTACGGGCGCGGGCTGCTCTTTCACGGCATAGAGGGCAAAGGGGAGGTAAAGGACCACCCCGACCTGCTGGACAAGGCCTTTGAGTTCGGCACGCGCGCGGTTGAAGATTACGGTAAGGGGTAAGACTGCATGGCCAGAGCGCTCGTGGCCTACGCCACCAGGACCGGAGAGACGAAAGAGATAGCCCAGCTCGTGGCAGAGGGGCTGAGGTTCTCCGGCGTTGAGGTCAAGACGGCGGATGTCTAAGGATATAAAGAGTGCCGAGGAGCTAAAAGGGTACGACGCATACGTGTTCGGCTCCCCCACCTACCACGGCGACTTTACATATTACCGACCCTAAAGTGAGGTTTTTTTAACGTCAGATAAAGAGAGTCAAGGTTAGAGATCAAAGCTCACCTACCAAACTCTCCATGAAGGAGGAAAACATGTCTGAAGAGAAACCGAAAAAGAAGAAAAAGGAGTTCAACCCAAGGGATCTCAGCGTCTGCGAAGCCACCATCGAGATGCTGCAGAGGAGCGAGAGGGAAGGCATAGAGACCGCGTTCCAGCGCGCGGCCAGGATCAGGCCCTGCCCCATAGGCGCAGACGGCATGTGCTGCAGGCACTGCGCGATGGGCCCCTGCAGGGTGCAGCCTCCCAAGAAGGAGGAGACCCCGGAGATGAAGGCCAAGAGGGTCGGCGTTTGCGGCGCGACCCCTTCCACCATCGCGGCGCGCAATTTTCTCAGGGCCATCGCGGCGGGCGCCGCGGCCCACTCCGACCACGGCCGCGGCGTTGCCGAGACCTTCATCGCTATGGCCAAGGGCGAGGCCAAGGACTACTCCATCAAGGACGAGGACAAGCTGATGGCCGTGGCCGGGCAC
Organism: Syntrophobacteria bacterium; assembly: GCA_029289015.1. Lineage (GTDB taxonomy): Bacteria > Desulfobacterota > Syntrophobacteria > JARFUL01 > JARFUL01 > JARFUL01. The sequence continues at coordinate 1,362 of JARFUL010000260.1, forward strand.
CTCGACATCCCGACCGACGGCAAGGACATCAAGCAGATCGCGCTCGAGGTGGGCGAGAAGGCCCTGGCCCAGTGGTCCCAGCAGCAAGGCGAGATCTATATGATCAACAGGGCTCCCGAGAAGCGCAAGGAGATCTGGCGCAAGCACGGCGTGGTGCCGAGGGGCATCGACCGCGAGATCGTGGAGACCATGCACCGCACCTCCATAGGCGTCGACCAGGACTACAAGGAGCTGATCAAGCACGGCTCCCGCACCTCTCTGGCCGACGGCTGGGGCGGCTCCATGCTCGCGACCGAGCTCCAGGACATCATGTTCGGCACCCCCACTCCCAAGGCCGCGACCATCAACCTCGGGATCCTCAAGGAGGACCACGTGAACGTGGTGATCCACGGCCACGAGCCGCTGCTCTCCGAGATGATAGTGGCCGCGTCCCAGGAGCCCGACATCCTTGAATACGCGAAGGAGAAGGGCGCGGCGGGCATCCAGCTGGGCGGCATCTGCTGCACCGCGAACGAGATCCTCATGAGGCACGGCGTACCCGTCGCGGGCAACTTCCTCCAGCAGGAGCTCGCGATCATCACCGGCGCGCTGGAGGCCATGGTGGTGGACGTGCAGTGCGTCATGGAGAACCTGGTTACCGTGGCCGAGTGCTTCCACACCAAGATAATCACCACCAACCCCAGGGCCCACATCAGGGGCGCGACCCACATCGAGTTCGAGGAGCACCACGCGCTGGACATCGCGAAGAAGATCCTCAAGGAGGCCGTAGACAACTTCGCGAACCGCGACCCCGAAAGGGTCCAGATACCGCCCCAGACCAGCGACATGATCGTGGGCTTCACCCACGAGACCATCAACTACATGCTGGGCGGGACCTTCAGGGCGAGCTACAGGCCGCTCAACGACAACATCATCAACGGCCGCATACGGGGCGTGGCCGGCGTGGTGGGGTGCAACAACCCGAGAGTCATGCACGACGACTACCACCTCAAGATGGTCAAGGAGCTCCTCAAGCACGACGTGCTCGTGGTCACCACCGGGTGCAACGCGTTGGCCTGCGGCAAGGCCGGGCTCCTCAGCCCGCTCGCGGCACCTGTTTACTGCGGCCCCGGGCTCGCGGAGGTCTGCGAGACCGTGGGTATCCCGCCCGTCTTGCACTTGGGCTCCTGCGTGGACAACAGCCGCATCCTCATCGCGTGCTCCGAGATGGTGAAAGAGGGCGGCCTGGGCGATGACCTGGCCGATCTCCCCATCGCGGGCGCGGCGCCGGAGTGGATGAGTGAGAAGGCCATCGCGATAGGCCAGTACTTCGTCACCTCCGGGGCCTACGTGGTCTTCGGCGTCACCTTCCCCACCCTGGGCTCCAAGGAGCTGACCGACTACCTGTTCAAGGGCATTGAGGAGGACTTCGGCGGCAGGTGGGCCTTCATCCCCGATCCCATTGAGGCCGCCCACTCCATAATCGCGCACATCGACGCCAAGAGGAAGGCCCTCGGCATAGACGTGGCCATGGAGAGGGTGCTCGTGGACATGGCGGACCGCAGAGAGGTGTAGCGGCTCCCGGACTGTGCTATTATAATGGTGTGACGGGGGCGAGCCCCCGTCACAACCTACCTTTGAACCAAGGGCTGGCACCGAAAAGAGCTGCCGGCCCTTTAATATATATTAAGCAGTCGAGGCCTTGTCTTCCTTTAGCCAGCGGATATAGTTAAATAAGCGCTAACCTTAATGAGAATCGCTACTAGTTATCCCGGCTAAGATGATCGCAGGCCATCCCGCTTATTTTGAGAAAACCTCTTTGAGTCAATCCGTCGCGCGCTCCTATTGACGCGCGCGGATCGGTTTACCCGATCATTAAAACCCAACGTGACAAGAAGGTAGCCATGAGCAAGACGCCGATGCATTGTCCGGGCTTCGAGCAGTTCAAGTCCCTTGAGTCTTTTCTGTGCAGGTGTCCCGAGTGCGACGAGGAAAGAGAGATCTTCTCCGACGAGTTCGACAAGGCTCACACCTGCTCAAAGTGCGGAAAACAGATCGATTTCAGCAAGTGCCAGCCGTACTGATGCGGCTCCGGAGTGGATGTCCGAGAAGGCCATCGCGATAGGCCAGTACTTCGTCGCGTCCGGCGTGTTCACCGTGTTCGGGGTCACCTTCCCCACCCTGGGCTCCAAAGAGCTGACCGACTACCTGTTCAAGGGCATTGAGGAGGACTTCGGCGGCAAGTGGGGCTTCACCAGGGGCCCCTACGAAATGGCCCACATGATGATCTCGCACATAGACAAGAAGAGGGCAGCCTTGGGCATCGACGTGGCCAAGGAGAGGGTGCTCATGGACATGGCGGACCCGAGAGAGATGTAGCGGCTCCCGGACTATGCTATAATGGTGTGGCGGTGTTCCCAGCCGCCACACCTAACTGATAATCAAAGGGCCTTTCAATATGGAACCGATGGTGGAAGCTCTTCTCAAGCTGGGCTACGGGCTCTATGTTATTAGCGCATCCCGAGATGGACGCCTGAACGGGCAGATCGCGAACTCCCTCTTCCAGATAACGCCGGACCCGCCCTACCTGGGAGCGTGCATCAACAGGAATAACTTCACCCACCGGATGATCGAGGAGTCCGGCTCCTTCGGGGTGAACGCGCTCTCCATCGACACGGATATCAAGTTCATCGGCCGGTTCGGGTTCCGCTCGGGCAGGGATTTCGACAAGTTCGAAGGCCTAGACTACTCCCTCGGCCCCAGGGGAAACCCGAAGCTCAATCAGAACACCGTGGCCTTTTTGGAGGTGGAGGTTACCGAGAGGGTTGAGGTGGGCACCCACACCATCTTCATAGGGTTCGTAACCCACGGCGAGGTCATCTCGGACGAAGAGCCCATGAGCTATTTCCACTACCGGGTAATAAAGCGCGGCGGCACCCCCAAGAGCGCTTCCACCTATTATGAAAAAAAGGGATAAGCCAGCGGCCCCTTCAATCTGCCGGAGCCCTCGGCCCGCTTTCGGGGCCGGCTCACCCGGCGCGCGTCGAGGTGCTCTCCTGTAAAAAAATCTTCGGTCACAGGTCTAACAACATATCGTAAACATTGTATTACAAAGGTTCTCAGGATAT
>JARFUL010000261.1 GCA_029289015.1 Syntrophobacteria bacterium
GCACCTTCGCCATAGACCGAACTTAAAAACAGAACATTCGATTAGGCCGCGGGCGGCAAAGTCCTGCGGCCTTTTAATTTGTCAAGGACAAGGAAAAGGGGTGACAAGATGGTAGGGAAACAAATACGATTGGAAAGAATAATGGACCGCAACACGGGCAACGCGGTGATCGTGCCCATGGACCACGGCGTCTCCGTTGGCCCCATCTACGGGATCACCGACATGAAGCGCACCATTGACAAGGTGTGCGAGGGCGGGGCCAACGCGATCGTCATCCACAAGGGGATCGTGCCCGCGGGCCACCGGAAGTCCGGAAAGGACATCGGGCTCATCGTCCATCTCTCCGGATCCACCGCGTTCTCTGTGCGGCCCAACGCCAAGTCCCTGGTCTGCTCGGTGGAGGAGGCCATAAGGCTCGGCGCAGACGGCGTGTCCATCCACGTGAACATAGGCGACGACCTGGAAAGGGAGATGCTCAGGGACTTCGGCCGGGTCTCCCGGGACGCGTCCTACTGGGGGATACCCCTTTTGGCGATGGTCTACCCCCGGGGCGGGTCCTTCAAGGGCGAGTACGACCCCGACGCGATCGCGCACGCGGCCAGGCTGGGCTCGGAGCTGGGCGCGGACATAATCAAGGTCTCCTACTCCGGAGACGTGGAGAGCTTCCGAAGGGTGGTGGAGTGCTGCCACGTGCCGGTGGTTATCGCGGGGGGCGAGAAGATGGGCTCCGACGATGAGATCCTGAGCGTGGTGAAGGGGTCCATCGACGCGGGGGGCGCGGGGCTCTCCATCGGCCGCAACATCTTCCAGCACAAGAAGCCCATCAGGATGATAAGGGCCATGGCCGCTCTGGTGCACGACGGCGCGTCCATAGACGACGCGAGGGAGATTCTGGCCCGGCCCCTGCCTGAAAACGGGGAGCCTCTGTAATGAAGCGGATATGGGTCAGGGTCATTCCCTGGGAGAAGAAGAAGGTCACCACCGCGCTGGAGGGCGGCGCGCACGCGGTGGTGGTGGAGGAGGGGCGATACGACGACGTAAAGGCGCTTGGAAGGATTCAGGTGGTGGCCCCGGACGGAGACCTCGTGCCCGGGGAGGACGTGGAGTTCTTCGAGGTGGCCTCCGGCGAGGACGAGGACGCGATAGTGGCCGCGTCCCGGGAGAGGCTGGTGGTGGTCTCCACGACCGACTGGACCGTGATCCCGCTGGAGAACCTCGTATCCCGCACAGACAACGTCCTCGCGGTGGTCCACGACGCAGACTCGGTCAGGGTCGCGCTCTACGTCCTTGAGAAGGGGGTTGCCGGCGTCATGATAGACGCGCCGGACATCGCGGCGCTCAAGGGGGCGCTTAATGCAGCGGGCGACGTGGGCGAGTCCACACCCCTTGAGAAGGCCACGGTGGTGGAGGTGAAGTCCCTCGGCATGGGCGACAGGGTCTGCGTTGACACCTGCTCCATGATGACGGAGAGCCAGGGGCTCCTGGTGGGCAACTCCTCCATGGGGATGTTCCTGGTCCACGCGGAGACCCTTGTCAACCCCTACGTCTCCCCGCGGCCCTTCAGGGTCAACGCGGGGCCCATCCACCTCTACGTGCGGGTCCCGGGCGGCAAGACGAGGTATCTCTCCGAGGTTGAGGCCGGGGACGAGGTTATGATCTATAATTATGAAGGCCTGGGAAGGCCCGCGGTGGTGGGCAGGGTGAAGGTGGAGAAGAGGCCGCTGGTCATGGTCGCGGCTGAGGCCCAGGGGAGGAAGTTCACGGTGGTGCTCCAGAACGCGGAGACGGTCCGCCTCACCTCCCCCGACGGATCGGCGCTGTCCGTCGCGTCCATAGCCACAGGCGACGAGGTTCTGGTGGCCGTGGAGACCGGGGCCCGGCACTTCGGGCGCAAGGTCGAGGAGTTCATCCTCGAGAAGTGAGGTTTTAAGGTGAAAGAGAAGGACTTCGATGAGTTGAGGGAGCGCATCGACGCGATCGACGAGATGATCGTGGGCCTGCTCAACAGGCGGATGGAGTGCTCCCTGGCCATCGGAGAGCTGAAGCGTCTCAAGGTGCGCCGCTTTTTGGACCCGGCTCGGGAGAGGGCGGTGCTCAAGAGGGTCGAGGAGCTCAACAAGGGCCCCCTGGACGGGCACCACCTCCTATCCATCTACCAGGAGATAGTGGATGTTTCCCGCGCGATCCAGGAAGGCAACGCGAGGGAGACCTCCCCCGAGGCCGCAAAGATATGCGTCTCCATCGCGAAGCAGACCATGGAGGAGGTGATCGCGGAGGCCGGGAAATGGACCTCAAAGGGGTTCATGGTGGAATGGCGGGCCGACTACACCAAGAAGCCCGATCCCGCGAGGTTCGTAGGCTCCGTGTCCGGCCCCCACCTGGTGACGCTCCGCTCCAGGGATCAGGGGGGGAGGTTCGGGGGGTCCGTGCAGGAGATGGTGGGGTTTTTGGCCGAAGCGCTGAATTGCGGCGCGCACTTCGTTGACGTGGAGGAGTCCATCGGCCAGAAGACCGTGTCCGTCCTGCTCAAGAAGAACCCCAGGGCCAAGGTGGTGCTCTCCAAGCACTTCACCCGCTCCACGCCGCCCTGGGAGACGCTCAAGGCCCAGGCCCTGGAGATGGCCGGCTGGGGCGCGCAGGTGGTGAAGATCGCGGCCAGGGTAAAGGGCCCGGAGGACAACCTCGCGATTCTCAGCCTCATCCCCCTGCTCAAGCAGAAGGGGGTGGAGCCGGTCTGCCTGGGGATGGGCCATCAGGGCAGGCTCAGCAGGATAGCGTGTCCCCTTCTGGGCGGGCTCTTCACCTTTGGCGCGGCGTCCGCGGGCGAGGAGACCGCTGAGGGGCAGCTCGCCGCGTCCGAGCTTCTCAAGATGCTCAGGGTCTTTTCCCAATTTCACCCGTAGGGTTCAGCCGCGGTTTTTTCAGCACAGATAAAGACCCGGGCGAACGGGGCGGGGAACTTATTAATATTTAAGGACATCTTCAACCAGTGCCATCGGCACTTTTCAGAATTCCCTTCCGGGGAATTGGTGAGTAGTGGCAAATATTGAGGAGGATAAACTATATCCTAAATACACTGCCTGCTCCCCATGCTTCCTCCGGCATGAGGAAGCCAGAGAAGTAGCAATGCCACCCGCGGCATGTAAAATGCCGCGCTACAAAAAATATAAATTATCTAGGCTGGAGCTTCGCTGCGCTCAGAATGGCAGGGAATCTTTACATGAAAAGTGTCGTGCGGCCCAGGCGATTACTCTGGATCAGGGGTTGAACTTTGGATTTTAAAATAACCTCAAAGACCAGGCTCTTCGGCGTGGTGGGCCACCCGGTGGCCCATTCGCTCTCTCCGGTGATGATGAACGCCGCGTTCAGGTCCCTGGGGCTCGACGCGGTCTACCTCGCGTTCGACGTAGAGGAGGCCGGGGATATTGTCGGGGCCGCAAGGGCGCTCGGCCTGGGCGGGCTCTCGGTGACCATACCCCACAAGGAGGCGGTTATCCCCTTCCTCGACGGGGTCCAGGACGACGCGCGCGAGATCGGCGCGGTGAACACCATAGTCAACGATTCCGGCAGCCTCATCGGGCAAAACACCGACTGGCTGGGCGCGACCGGGGCCATAGAGGAGGCCGCGGGGCCGGTTCGGGGAAAGCTCTTCATGATCCTGGGCGCGGGGGGCGCGGCAAGGGCCGTGGCCTGGGGGCTGGTAAAACGCGGCGCCAAGGTGGTGGTGGCCGCGAGGGACCAGGATAAGGCGAGGAGGGTGGCCGAGCCCCTGGGCGGCCTCGCGATTCCCCTGGAAAACGCCGGGGAGTTCAAGGTCCACGGCATGGTAAACGCCACCCCCCTGGGAATGGCCCCAGATACCGAGGCGATCCCCATTGACCCCAGGGCCATAAAGGAGGGGGTGGTGGTCCTCGACACGGTCTACCGGCCCGTTAAGACCCTGCTCCTCAGGGAGGCGCACGCGAGGGGGGCCATCCCGGTGTCCGGTCTGAGGATGCTCCTTCACCAGGCC
>JARFUL010000262.1 GCA_029289015.1 Syntrophobacteria bacterium
GCGACGCTGAAGAGGGTTCTGGCCGCGGGTGAAACCACGTCGGCCCCTGCCCTCGGCGCGGCCCTTAGAACCGGAAAACCATCCTACAGTGCAAACGAGCCCATAGTGGTCAGCTACTCCGGCTTCCCCGGCAAGGCCCAGGACTGGATAACCGTTGTGGAAAAATCCGCACCGGCCAACAAATTCGGGCAGTGGTTCTATACAAAGGGCAAGAGAGCGGGAAGCTTTACCTTCAGGGGGCTTTCCCCGGGGAACTACGAGGCCCGCGGCTACTTCGACTGGCCCTCAGGGGGCTACGAAATCAAGGCCCGGAGCGCGTTTGTCGTGGCCTCGGGCCAGGCTACTCCCCAGGAGCCCGGGGACCAGCCCATGCCCAGGGGGCAGACCCTGAAGGGCGCGTGCCCGTGGATCGAGTATATAAGCTCGGGAAAACCCTTTGAGGTCGCGTTCGACGCGGTGGGAAACAAGTTCAACGACCTAAGATACACCGGGGACTGGAGGACAGACCCCATGGGCACCCTCAAGGGGGGCGAGACCTACAAGGTGGTCTACCGAAACGGCAAGTTCACCTGCACCGGCTTCAACCAGGGCACCCGGAGCGTGGGCACCTGGACCTACGGCGGAATCGACCCGGCCGACGGCCTCATCTCCCTTTGGGGAAGGGTCTACACCTTCGACGGGCTCGGAAGGGTCTGGGACTCCCAATACGGCCTGGTGGGGCACATGAGGACGAGCTACTGATCGTTGTTGCCTTGAGGCGGGGGGTTACTCTAAGACGGCCCAGGTGACCCCCCAGCCACCCTCCCTGCGGTCCGCGTCGCCGAACTCCACAACCCTGGGGTGCTTCGCCAGGACCGCGCGCACCGTGGCCCTCAGCTGCCCCTTTCCCTTTCCGGTGATGATCCGCACCTTGAAGATACTCAGCGCGATGCACTCCTCTAGGTAGTCTTTTACCAGGAGGTGGACCTCGCCGGGCCGGAAGGTGTGAAGGTCCAGCTCACCTGTGATGGGAAAGACCACCGGATCGTCAGTCACCGCTTGCTTCCAGGGCCCCGGTGTATTCCCTTGCCAACCGCTCCTTGTCCAGCCTTATCCTCTCCATCAGACCGAGGACGCGCGTTTGCTCCTTGGGCCTCTCCGCGAAGAAGCATTCCAGATGCAGGTCGCACATGTACCAGGTGCACAGGTAGGGCCTCACCACCCTGGGAAGCACGCACCCCTTGAGGCTCAGATAGCGGCAGGGCTCTCCCTGCTTCGAGCGGGTCTGGTACGGGGGCGGTTCTACGCCCAGCACGTGGATGAAGAGAAGGTCGGTGAAGTGGTAGTAGACCTGGGCTGTTTCGCAGCAGAGCTCGTCGCACTTGGGATAGCAGATGAGGCAGTACCTGTCGAACATGGGGTCCAGAAGCGATATTCCGATCGCGATGTTCTCCGCGAGGGTTCTCAGCCGGTGGTATTGTCCCAGGGGTATTTCGGCCAGGGATTCGGCCAGCGCGAGGTTCGCGTCGCGCCAGTCCTCGTCGGACATGGGCCAAGAGACGTCCGTGGGGCTTCGGCCGGAGGGAAAGCCCCTGTCCGGGGAGAGGCCGCCAAGCGGACCGCCGGTGTATTGCCGGTGATACATGAAGCCGCCGGAAAATCCTGCCCCCTGGAATCGTTGCAGGAGCCGGGGAGCCGGAGCAGGCCCTTTGGGGCTACGCGTTGAGCCGGGAGGCCACGAACCCCAGTATCCCGAAGGTCACCAGCACACCAAGGCCCACCGCAACCCAGCTGTGGGTGAAGTGCCACGCGGCTCCGGCCACGATAAAGGCCGGGATACTTGAAACAACCATAGCGGAGGCCCTTCGCGCCACAGTGGCCATTTCCATATTCAAACCCCCCTTTTCCCTGTTGTGCGAATTATCTCACCAGCGCGGCCGCGTCCCTGGTGGTCCTTCTCAGCCTCCTGGAAAGCCCGCCGAGGATGGCCCTTATCTTTGGGGGCAAAGAGGAGAACTCGAAGCTCATCCTGTCCGGGTCCAAGACGCCCAGCACCGCGTGGCCCTCGGCCTGTGCGGTGATGGAGCGCCTGGACGCTCCCGCGGTGAGGAAGCCGGACTCGCCCAGGATGTCCCCCTCCCTGAGCACCGCGACCTTCACCAGACCCCTGGGGGACTGCTTCTTCACCGCGATCTTGCCCTCAAGGATGACGAACATCCAGCCCCCCTCGTCCCCCTCCCGGAAGATGATGTCGCGGGGGCCGAACCGCTGCTCGTCGATCACATAAGGGTATATTATGTCAGATTGATTCTCTTCCATCAACCATAAGCGTCACCCCGTGACAAAGAGGGTGAGCTTCCTCCTCATGTAGGAGTCCATCTCCTTGAACTCTACCTCATAGGAGTAAAACCCCGGCCTTTCCCCGTTGGCTGAGCTTATAATCTTGCCTTTTACCATGATGGCGCCCGCCTCGGGAATCTTGAAGAACAGCTCATACAGAAGGTCGCCGGAGTGCTCAAAGTAGGAGACGTTTGTCTCCGGGACCTCCATTCGCATCCCCTTGACGCCGATCTCCTTGATCGTGCCCCTGAGGGTCTGGGAGGCGTCGTAGGTGAGGCGGTAGCTCACCCTGGCGACCCATTTCTTGCGGTACTCCTTCCTGGGCGCGGATTTCTGCTCGCTATTTTTTGCCTCGGTTTCGAGCCTGAGCCGGTCGTAGACCGCGTCGATCCGGGCCAGCCTCCTGACCATCTGGCTCGCGAGGATTCTGATTATGCGGCTTGCGGTCCGGTACTCTTCCTTCAGGGACAAGGGGTGCCACACCTCCACCTCCACCTCGCGCTCCGCCTTCACCGAGGTGGTGCGGGGCGAGGTCCCCCCGTCTATGAAGGCCATCTCCCCGAAGATCTCGCCCTCGGCCAGCTCCGCCAGAACCCTCGGGGCCGAGGAGTATTCCTTGAGCACCCTGACCCGGCCCCCTTTGATGCGGTAGACCGAGATGCCGTAGTCGCCCTCTTTTATGATGAGATCACCGGGCCGGTACGTAAGACGCCGGTCTTGGGGTAGCTTCTTGGCGGTGGTGTCGTTGGTCTCCATAAGTTCCCTCCCAAAAAAGACCCTCAGCCGTCCATCAGGGGCTCATGAGAGGATGTCCGGCCCCTCTTGGCCGATCTTTTCTTTGCCGGGTAAGTTTCTGCGCTCTATCCCCGCGCCCCCCAATCTCAGGACTCGCAATTATTGTTCCCCCTTGGGGGACATGGATACCCTGGAAGATTCCTGGAGGTGCGAAAGTGGCTGTAATTATTTAATATTGAAAAAATTAAAATATGTAAGGCTATTTTGTAAGCAAGACCTTCCCCGGATGCGAGGCTTCATTGTGGCAACTTTCGTATACACCCGATGTATGAAAAACTGCTCTAACATCTTCAAATAATTATTGATACACCCTTTTCCGCCGGAAAGCGGCCCCCGGGCTTAATGACTTTACAACCCCCCTAAGCTCTGATAGCTTAGCTGGCAAACAGACCCCTTTTAGTCAGGGCTTTATAAAGGAGTTCTTCAAAGCCTCGCCAATGAGGATAAATAGCCTTAAACTCACGGGTTTCAAGTCCTTTGCGGACAAGATCGTCATTCCATTTTCACCGGGAATCTCCGTTATCGTAGGCCCCAACGGGTGCGGGAAGTCCAACCTGGTGGACGCGGTCCGGTGGGTCCTGGGGGAGCAGTCCCCCAGGTCCCTCAGGGGCCAGAAGATGGAGGACGTGATCTTCAACGGCGCAGACGGCAGGGAGCCCGTTAATTTCGCGGAGGTCTCCCTCACCCTGGAAAACGAGGCCGGGGAGGCCCCGCCCCCCTATGAAGACCTCTCCGAGATAAACGTCGCGAGGAGGCTCTTCCGCACCGGCGACTCCCACTATCTAATCAACAAGAACATCGTGAGGAGGCTCGACGTCCGGCGGCTCTTCATGGATACCGGGGTGGGCGAGTCCCCCTACGGCATAATGAGCCAGGGCGAGGTGAACCTGGTGCTCGACTCCCGGCCCACCGAGATGAGGGCATATCTCGAGGAGGTCGCGGGCATAACCAGGTTCAAGGCCGGCAGGGCCGCCGCGCTCAGGAAGATGGAGCTGACCTCCCAGAACCTCCTCAGGCTCGAGGACATCATATCTGAGGTAAAGAGGCAGGTGGGGAGGCTCAAGCGCCAGGCCAGGAAGGCCGAGCAGTTCAAGAAGCTCAAGGCGGAGATACGGGAGCTCAAGGCCGGGCTCCTGGCCGCGGCCTACCTGGAGCTTCTGGAGCGCCACGAGTCCTTCTCCTCGAGCTTCAAGGAGCTCACCGCGACGGAGGATGCCGCGGGTGCGCGCATGACGCGGCTTGAGGCCGAGGAGCTCCTCAAAAGAACCCGGCTCATGGAGAAGGACAGGGAGCTGGAGGACGCGCGGGACGAGCTCTTCGGGCTCAAGGGCGCGCTGGCCGCGGTGGAGACCGAGATGGCCGACATCGAGCGGCATCTTCGGGAGATGGAATTCCAGAAGGACAAGGCCACCGAGGAGATCGGAGTCCACAAAACGAGGCTCGGGCAGCTTGAGAACGAGATAGCAGCCTCCCTGGTCCAGGAGGGGGAGATCGAGAACTGGTTCGGGCTCCTGGAAGAGAGGGACCGGGAGCTGAAACAGGAGCATGAGGGTCTCCTCGGGGAGCTGAAGGGCTCCGAGCAAAGGCTCGAAGAGTTAACCGTCTCCCTGGCCGACGTCTCCCAGAAGAGGGCGCTGCTCAAAGGCACGGCAAACGCCAAGAGGGACAGGCTCGGCTCCATAGAGAAGGACCGCGAGGAGCTCGCGGGCAGGCTGAGCATCCTCACCAAGCGCAAGGGTGAGATCGAGGACTTCAGGGAGAGGACCCAGAAGGACGCGGAAGGGGCCTCTCTCAAGCTTGCGGGCCTAGAGGAGAAGATCGGCAAGAGAGAGAAGAGTGTGGCCGCGGCGGAGCTCGAGCAGCTCGACCTTGAGACGAGGATTGCGGACATCGCCGCGTCCTTCCACCGCACCGTCTCCCGCCTCCAGGCCCTGAGCGAGGTGGAGGAGAAGACCCTGAGGCCAAAGGACGCGATCCCCGAGCAGGTGGCCGAGGAGCTCTTCGGGGGAGCGGCTCCCACCGCGCTGGTGGAGCTCCTCGAGGTGGAAAAGGGCTATGGCCGCGCGGTGGACGCGGCCCTGGGCGAGGGGCTCAAGGGTTTCCTGGCGGACCGGGTGGAGACTATCGCGGGCTCTTTGGACAGGCTCGAACAATCGAGGGCTCTGCTCTTCCCCCTGGACCTCGACAGGGAGCCCCCCGCGCCGCGGCCCAAGGGGGCCAAGACCCTGAGGGACAAGGTCCGGCTCCCCCCTGGAGAAAAGGGGGAGCTCGCGGCCCAGGTTTTGGCCCGCACCCTCCTGGCCGACACCTTTGAAGAGGCTCTAAAGCTCTGGGCCGACGCCAAGGGGAACTTCCAGGTCGCGACAGCCAAAGGCCAGGTAATTACCCGGGACGGCATGGTCATTGCCGGGGAGCCAGGGGAGATCACGATCCTCAGCCTCCGGCGGGAGACCGGTGAGCTGGCCGACGAAAAGAGACGGTTCTCCAAGGAGCTGGAGGGGGCCCAGCAGAAGCGCGCGAGGCTCCGGGAAAACCTCGAGGTCACGAAGCGGGAGCTGGACAAGCTCAAGGAGGAGGCCGCGCTCATCAAGACCGAGGCCGGCAGGTGCGAGGTCACCCTCATAAGGCTCAAGGAGGAACAGGAGCGCCTCCGCGACTCCCTGGCCGCGGCCGGCGAGAGGCACGGGCTCCTGGAGGAGGAGGCGAGAGGGGTCTACCAGTTCCTCGACGGGTCCGGAAGGGAGGAGGAGCTTCTCAGGGAGAAGGAGGAGAGGCTCAGGGAAGACTCGGCCACTGAGAGGGAACTGTTTTCCGAGCTCAAGGCCAAGGAGGAGGCCGCGAAGTCCAGGGTCCTGGAGCTCGAGGTGGAGGAGGCCGGGCTCAGGGAGAGGCTCTCGGGAATAACGAGGGAGAAGGAGCGGCTCGAACAGTTCAAGAGCGAGACCGGGGAGAGGATAGGCCATCTCAAGGACCAGGTGGCCCAGGCGAAAAAGGAGTCCTTGAAGAACTCCCGGAGGCTCGAGGGGCTCAAGGCCTCCCTGCCCGAAAAGTACCGGGAGCTCAAGGCCAAGGAGGAGGCCATATCCAAGTTGAGGGAGGTCCACTCCAAGGAGTCCCTCGAACTGGGCCTCCTGGAGGAGAAGAAGGGTGAGCTGGGCCGGGAGCTCAAGGAGATCTCCCGGGAGCGAGGCGAAATCCAGGCCTCCTTCACCGAGACCAAGGTGGGGCTCAAGTATCTCGTCAAGAGGGGGGTGGAGCACCTCAGGGTGGACGTCTCCCGGGAGGGGGTGGCTGAAAAGCTCCTCGAGGTGTTCCCGGACGCGGCGGAGTCGCGGGTGGACCTCCTGGAGGACAAGGTGCGCTCTCTGGGGCCGGTGAACCTCACCGCGCTGGAAGAGCTCGAGGAGGAGACCACCCGGCTCGAGTTCCTCACCGCGCAGCAAAGCGACCTGGTGGAGTCCAACAAGGCCCTCAAGGAGGCCATCTCCCGCATAGACAAGGCCACCAAGGGAAGGCTCATAGAGACCCTGGACAGGGTGAACGACAAGCTGGGCGAGATATTCCCCCTGCTCTTCGACGGCGGCACCGCGACCCTCGCGTTCACCGAGCCCTCCAACCCCCTGGAATCCGGCGCGCACTACCTTCTCAGGCCCCCGGGCAAGAGGCTCTCCACCCTCATGCTTCTCTCCGGCGGGGAGAAGGCCCTGGCCGCGCTGGCCCTGCTCTTTTCCTTCTACATGATCCGGCCCTCGCCATTTCTTATTCTGGACGAGGTGGACGCGGCGCTCGACGACGCGAACCTGGAGAGGTTCCTCAACCTCTTAAAGATGCTCGGGCAGGGCTCCCAGCTCATCGCGGTCACCCACAAGAAGAGGACCATGGAGCTGGCGGACACGCTCCTGGGCGTCACCATGGAGGAGCCCGGCGTCTCCAAGATTATCTCCGTGGCCCTGAAGGGTGGAGATTTCGGCTGATGCTGAAACGAATATTCAAGAGCTCAAAAAAGGGGCAGACCGAAAGCGGGCCCGAACCCCCCGAGGAGATCCTGGAGCAAGAGGTCTTGAAGCCCGTTGCAGAGGAGCCGGACCCAGACGAAGGGGAGGAGGAGCCGTCCGGGGACCCGAAAGATAAAAAGGGTTTCCTGGGCCGGTTCCGGGAGAGGCTGAGCCGCACCAGGGAGGCCCTGGCCAGCAGGCTCGACGCGGTATTCTCCCCGGGCCGCGCGCTGGACGAGGAGCTCTTTGAGGAGCTGGAGGAGGCCCTTATCATCTCAGACTTCGGCACCAAGACCGCGCTGGAGCTGATAGGGGCCCTGAGAGAGCGGGTGAAAAAGGAGCGGGTGACTGAGCCCGAAGAGCTCAAGTCCATGCTCAGGAAGGCCATCAGCGAGGCAATAGACATTGACGCGCCCCGCCTGTCCACCGAAGCCCAAAAGCCTATCGTAATCATGGTGGTGGGGGTCAACGGGG
>JARFUL010000263.1 GCA_029289015.1 Syntrophobacteria bacterium
GGCCCAGACCCTCCTCGACATCAGGCCCGAGTCCCTGTGCTTCGACCGGTTCGAGATGCTCACCCGCTGGCTTTCCGAGGCGAAGATCATAAAGGGGCTCCTCGGACCGCTGGGGCCCATAGGCAGCCTGAACCGGATCTACTTCAACCTCAAGAGCGTGGTCCAGGCCAAGAGGTTCCGCATGGCCTACGAAAACCTCTTCGGGAACCTGTGATGAAGGGTGCGGCAGAAAGATTCCTCATAGTCCACGGGCACTTCTACCAGCCTCCCAGGGAGAACCCCTGGCTGGACGAGGTGGAGCCGGAGCCCACACCGGGCCGGTTTCGGGACTGGAACGAGAGGATATCCAGGGAGTGCTACGGCCCCAACGGGCTGGCCAGGATCATGGACCAGGAAAACCGGATCATCGCGGTGGTGAACAACTACGCGAGGATGAGCTTCAACTTCGGCCCCACCCTTTTAAAATGGCTGGAAAGGCACGACCCGGAAACCATGGCCGCGCTCCTGGAGGGGGACCGGCTCTCCCTGGCCAAAACCGGGTTCGGAAACGCGCTGGCCCACCCCTTCAACCACGTGATCCTGCCCCTGGCCTCCCAGCGGGACAAGGCGACCCAGGTGCGCTGGGGCATAGAGGACTTCTCCCGCCGGTTCGGGCGCAGGCCCCTGGGCATGTGGCTCCCCGAGACCGCGGTGGACATCGCGACCCTCACGGTCCTGGCAGACCACGGCATCGAGTTCACCGTGCTTGCGCCTCGCCAGGCCGCGCGGATTCGACCCATGGGCAAGCCAACCTGGTGCGAGGTGGACTCAGCCACTTTGGACACGTCCGTGCCCTACCTCCAGCGGCTCCCCGGGGGCCGGTCCATCGCGATATTCTTCTTCCAGGGCGCGCTCTCCCACAGTATCTCCTTTGAGAAGGGGCTCGAGAGCGCGCCCTGGCTGATGGAGGAGATAGAGGCCCGGTTCGACAAAAGGGACCGGCAGCGGCCCGGGCTCGTGGTCCTGGCCACCGACGGGGAGACCTTCGGCCACCACTTCGAGTTCGGGGACATGAGCCTGGCCGCGCTCTTTGAGCTAGCAGACTCCTCCGGCACGGTCCGGGTCACCAACTTCGCCCAGTTCCTCGCGATGCACCCGGTCCGCTGGGAGGTGGAGATAGCTGAGGAAACATCTTGGAGCTGCGGCCACGGGATCGAGAGGTGGCGGGACGACTGCGGGTGCAGGCTAGGCGGGCCCGAAAACCACCAGAGGTGGCGCGGCCCCCTCAGGCGCGGCCTCGACAGCCTGGCCCAAAAAATCGACGCGCTCTACCTCAGCACCGTGGAGCCCCTGGTGGCTGACCCCTGGTCCGCGAGGGACGAATACATCGGGGTGGTGCTGGAAGACTCGGACGAGACCAGGGAAAGGTTCGTGTCGAAGGTGTCCAAAAAGCCCCTCTCCACAGATGAGAGGAAGAGGCTCTTTCGCGCGCTGGAGATGGCCCGCTCCAGGCTCGCGATGTTCACCTCCTGCGGGTGGTTCTTCGAC
Organism: Syntrophobacteria bacterium; assembly: GCA_029289015.1. Taxonomy (GTDB): domain Bacteria; phylum Desulfobacterota; class Syntrophobacteria; order JARFUL01; family JARFUL01; genus JARFUL01. The sequence continues at coordinate 1,528 of JARFUL010000263.1, forward strand.
GAGATATCCGGGCTCGAGACGGTGCTCATCCTCGCGCTCGCGGCCAGGGCCGTGGACCTTGCCGGGATGCTGGGCGCGCGGCTCGAGGAGGGGCTCCTCCGCGACCTGGCCAGCGCGCCCTCCAACAAGAAAAAATACCGGGACGGCAAAGGAGTCTACCTCACAAAGGTCGCGCGCGCAAGGCGCGCCGGGGAGACCCTTGCGGCCGCGTGGGCCCTGAGAAGGCTCCTGGGGCTGGATTTCGGCTCCCCGGCCTTTCGGGTGGAGGAGAGCACCCGGACCGCAGAGCTTCCGGAGGCCGCTGTCTTGGGGGGCCGGGTGGATGTATTCTTCCCCAGGATTCTCAAGAGGTGCCGCCACCTGGTCCTGGCCGCGCTCCCGGGGAACCCGGAGATGGTGCTGATGGTGAAGAGTTTCGGCCCCGGGGAGGACATCGAGGCCGCTCGGGCCCGCGTGGAGGAGCTCATCGCGGGGCCCGATCTCGACCTTGCAGTGCACTTCTTCGAGTCCCTTGCCCACGCAAAGAGGATCGGGCTGGATGATCTTCCCCCCGGCGCCAGGTTCGGCCTTCTGGGACAGACAGACCCGCGCCTCGCCCAAAAGGGGCTCGCGCAGGTCATGCCCGCGCTGAGGCTCGGACCCGGGCTTCTCCACGAGCTCGAGGTCCTCTCGCGCCACGCGCCCGGATGGACCGGCACCGCGGCCGGGCTCTTCTTGGACTTCCGGCTGGCCGAGGAGCTGGCCGCGCTTCCCGAGGGCCGCGACCCCGGCTACTGCCTCGGGCTGCTCAAGCTCGCCAAGGATGCCGGGCACACCCCGGACCAGGACCTCATCGGGGACGCGGCAATAGACGCGCTCGAGGTGTTCATCCGCAGCCCCGGCAGCGCGTCCGCGGCCGCGCTCAAGGCCCTGTTCGACGCAATACGAGCGCTGGGCCAGGGCCCGGACCTGTGGCCGCATCAGAACCTCTTCTTCAGGACCCACCTCGCGGAAAGCCGCGCACGGCCCGGTAAAAAGGAGCGCTCCGTGCTCCTCGAGATCGGCGAATTCTTGGGGTTCACCAGAGAGATACTTGCGGGGCTCGGTTGACATGGGCAGGCTCAAGCTTCTTATGGCGATCCACCTCCACCAGCCGGTGGGCAACTTCCCCGAGGTCTTCCACAAGGCGGTCACCAGGTGCTATAGGCCCTTTGTGGAGGAGTTCGCGTCCCAGGAAGGGCTGAGGTTCAGCCTCCATATCTCGGGACCCCTTCTCGAGTATATATTGGACAACCATCCCGGCCTCATGGACACCCTGGCCGCGCTGGTTAAGGAGGAGAGGCTGGAGATGATGGGCGGGGGCTTCTACGAGCCGCTCTTGGCCACCATCCCCACCAAGGACGTTCTGGGTCAGGCCCGGCTCATGGACGAGTTCCTAAGAGAGCACTTTCGCGCGTCCGCCCGGGGGTTCTGGCTCACCGAGAGGGTCTGGGCCCCTTCCCTTCCCGCGAGGCTCGAAGGCACGGGCTACCGCTACACCGTGGTGGACGACACCCACTTTCTCTACGCGGGGTTCGGCCAGGAAGAGCTCCTGGACTACTACATGACCGAGAGCCTGGGCCAGCCCCTTGCCATCTTCCCGGGGCTGAAAAAGCTCCGGTACCTCATCCCCTTCAGGCCCATGGATGAGATCATCGAGTTTTTCAGGTCCCTTAGGCCCGATGAGGGGTTTGTGGGCGTAACCTACGGGGACGACGGGGAGAAGTTCGGGCTCTGGCCCGGCACCTTCGAGTGGGTCCACAAGAAGGGGTGGCTCAGGAGGTTTCTGGCCACGCTGAGGGAGAACGAGGACTGGCTAGTCACGTCCACCTTCACGGAATTCCTCGATTCCCAACCCCCGCGGGGCAGGGCCTATTTTCCCACGTCTTCCTACGAGGAGATGCTCTCCTGGGCGCTGCCCGCCCGGGCCGCGGCCCGGTATGACGAGCTTGCCGAAAAATTCGACAACGACGAGTCCCTGAAGCCCTACAGGACCTTCATCCGGGGGGGGCTGTGGGAGAACTTTCTGGTGAAGTACCCGGAGTCCAACCTGATGCACAAGAGGATGCTCCTCGCCTCCGACAAGGTGGGCCACGGCCCCGAGGGGCTGACCGCGCTCTATCGGTCCCAGTGCAACTGCGCGTACTGGCACGGGCTCTTCGGCGGGCTTTACCTCAACCATCTGCGGGCCGCGATCTGGGCCAACATCATAGACGCGGAGCAGGCCGCGGGCCGGGGCAGAGACGGTCCCTTCGCCGAGGTTCTGGACGTGGACCTCGACGGCAGGGACGAGATATTCATGGGCAACGACGAGCTCTGGATCACCGTGGCTCCCCACCTCAGGGGCTCGGCCATGGAGCTGAGCCTCGTTGCTGCGAGGTTTAACGCGGCCAACGTCTTGGCCCGGCGCGAGGAGGGCTACCACAGAAAGCTCAGGGAGGCCGCGGCCGAGGAGCCGGACGAAGGGGACGACGAGGGCTTCAGGTCGATCCACGACATGGTAAAGGCCAAGGAGTCCCACTTGGAGAGGCTCCTCATCTACGACAGAGAGCCCAGGTACCTCTTCATGGACCGGCTCTTTGCCGACATCCCCCCGGCCCAGGGGCTTCTCGAATCCGACTATAGCGAGCTAACTCCCTATTTTAGCTATAATATCGTAGAACGCGGCGTAGCAGCGCGCGGGCGCGAGGCCCGGGCCGAGCTCTCCTTTGACGCGCAGGGGATCAAGGTATCGAAGCGCTACCTAGTGGCTCGCGGCGGGCTTGAGGTCTCCTACCGGATCTCCTGCGAGGGAGACGAGCCTTTTGTCTTCGGGGTGGAGCACAACCTCAACCTCCTGGCCTCCCGGGACCCCGAGAAATATTACAGGCTCCCGGGGGAAAAGGAGGGCCGCTCCCTGTCCCTTCTCGCGGAGTACGATCGCACGGCCGGGTTCTCCCTGGTGAACAGGAGGGACGGCTTCACCATCAGGCTCGACTCTTCCCTAGCCGCGCGGCTCGTCCACTTCCCCATCGAGACGGTCTCCAGCTCCGAGGAGGGGTTCGAGCGCAACTACCAGGGCTCCTGTTTCGTTTTGCTCTACAGGATCGAGCCGGGCCGCGGGCCCATCACCCTTACCCAGCGGCTCACGGTGGAGATGCACGGCTGATCCATGTCCAAAAAAGCCTACCAGCTCATCGAGCACACCGCGGACATAGGCATCGAGGTTTGGGCCGACACCCTGGAGGGGCTCTTCGAGGCCGGGGGCGAGGCTGTGTCCGATCTTCTCGCGGGCCTTAAAAACGTGCGCACCTCCGAGGCAAGGGAGATCGTCCTGGAGGCCCCGGAGCACGCGCTCCTCTTCAGGGAGTGGCTCTCCGAGCTCGTCTACCTCTTTGACGCGGAGGGGTTCGTGGGGAAGAGCTTCAGGGTAAGTGTCCAAAAAGCCGGCCTCCACGCGCTGGTCCGGGGCGAGACCTTCGACCCGGGCCGCCACGAGACCGAGCTCTACATCAAGGGCGCGACCTACCACAAGCTCCGCGTCGAGAAGGGGGCTAAGGGGTGGGAAGCCTTCATCATCCTCGATGTTTAGGCGCTCCCGGCCCTTTCCCTCCCTCAAGGTAGCCGGCGCGAAATGGCTGCCAGTCCCTCATCTACTTGAACCCCTATTCAGATTCCCAATAATATTATAATATTAATAATGGTGGGCCTTTTTCTTTCAGGGGATTAATTCTTAACGGGGGGGTGTCAGATGGCCTCAAAAGGCCTCAGATGGGAGCGGTTAGACGAGCTCAGGGTTCTTATCCCGCGCCAGGGCGAGATGCGCACCGAGGGGCTTGTCTATGCGGACGAGAAGATCTTCAGGGGGCTGGAGGAGGACGAGGCCCTCACCCAGGTGGCAAACGTCGCGTGGCTGCCGGGCATTGTGGGCAGGTCCCTGGCCATGCCCGACATCCACTGGGGCTACGGGTTTCCCATAGGCGGGGTCGCGGCCTTTGATGTCAACGAGGGGATTGTCTCCCCCGGCGGCGTGGGCTACGACATAAACTGCGGCGTGAGGCTCATCCGCACCTCCATGGAGCGCGATGAGATAACAGGCAGGCTCAAGGAGATAGCGGACGCGCTCTTCAGCTACGTGCCCTGCGGCGTGGGCTCCCGGCGCAAGGACTTCAAGCTCAAGGGCAAGGACCAGAAGGGGGTCCTGAGAGACGGGGCTCGCTGGGCCGTTCAGAGGGGGTTCGGCGCTCCCGAGGACCTGGCCCACATAGAGGAGAACGGGGCCATCCCGGGCGCGGACCCCTCGGTGGTCTCCCCGAGGGCGCTAAAGAGGGGCAAGGACCAGGCCGGCACCCTGGGCTCCGGCAACCACTTCGTGGAGGTGGGGTTCGTGGAGCAGATCTTCGACGAACCCGCGGCCCGCGCGTTCGGGCTCTTCAAGGACCAGGTTACCGTGTTCCTCCACTCCGGCTCACGGGGGCTGGGCCACCAGGTCTGCGACGACTACATAAAGCTGCTCATGGCCGTGGGGCCCAAGTTCGGCATCAAGCTCCCGGACAGGCAGCTCTGCTGCGCGCCGGTCACCTCGAAGGAGGGCCAGGACTACCTCGCCGCGATGGCCGCGGCCGCGAACTTCGCGTTCGCCAACCGGCAGATAATGTACCACTTCATCAAGGAGGCCTTTGAGAAGGTCTTCAGAAAATCGGCCGAAAACATGGGGTTCGGCCTGGTCTACGACGTGTGCCACAACATCGCGAAGAAGGAGACCCACGAGGTGCACGGCCAAAAGGTCAGGGTCGTGGTCCACCGCAAGGGCGCGACCAGGGCCTTCGGCCCCGGCCACCCCGACCTCCCGGACGACTACCGCGCGTTCGGCCAGCCGGTGCTCATCCCCGGCGACATGGGCCGCTACTCCTACGTTCTGGCAGGCACCGACACCGCGATGGCCGAGACCTTCGGCTCCACCTGCCACGGCGCGGGGAGGCTGATGTCCCGGGGGCGGGCCAAGAAAATGGCCAAAGGCAGGGCCATCAACAGGGAGCTGGAGGACGCAGGCATTACGGTGAGAAGCGCGGGCAAGCACACCCTGAAGGAGGAGATGCCCGAGGCCTATAAAGACGTCGCGGACGTGGTGGACGTGGTGGCCCGGGCCGGGCTGGGGAGAAAGGTGGCCCGCCTCAGGCCGCTCGCGGTGATCAAGGGCTGACAGCCCAGCGCGAAACCTCAAAAAAAGTGTACGCGGAGCACGGTAATATGGACAAATTCGAGTATAGTATCACCACCCACCCGGCGGACGAGTTCCAGAAGGTCTCCTGACCCGCGGCGGCCTGGTTTGCTGAGTCTATATTATCCAGTATCTGCGGCAAGATAAGCCATGCCGCACTCTCCGGTGCGCGGCCCGGGCCGAATCCCGCGTGTTTTTCTCCAAAGGGATATTCCCCAAAAAACCCCCCAAAAAATCCCCCCGGCCTGTCTCGGTTTGACCGTGCGCCGAAATTGGTGTATTTATTGTAAAAATGAGCTTTGTGTTCCTTTAGGCAGGATGTTCCAGAGATACGCGATGGCAAGAGAAAGGTCCATAGATCTGAGCCCCGACCTTCTGGCAAGGGAGGCCTCGTGGGCCACCGCGACCTCCGTCATCGCGCACGCGCTCGTGTTCCTCGCGTTCTTCACCGTGAACCTGAAGTATGTGCCCAGGCTCCAGGCCCCGGTGGTCACGGTGGAGCTCGCGTCCGAGGACACAAAGGTGGTCATACCCTTCCTCCCCGGCCGCAAAGGGGCTGACCCCAAGAACCAGAACCTAGCAAAGAACGCGGCCTACGCGACCAGGCCCCAGGAGACCGCGCCCCCGAAACCCGGCCTCATGGAGGAGACCGTCTCCCTGGACAGCCGGGAGCCCAGGTACTACGACTACCTCTTTGAGGTGAAAACAAGGATCGAAAACTTCTGGCAGTTCCCGGACAAGGCGAGGGAGAAAAGGGTCCAGGGAAGGCTCTTCATGGGGTTCTCCATCGCGTCCTCAGGCGGGCTCAGCCGGATACGGCTCCTCAGGTCCTCGGGCCACTCCATCCTCGACAGGGCCGCGGCCTCTGCCGTGAGCTCCGCCGCGCCCTTCCCACCCTTCCCCAAGAGCCTCGAACTGGACCTCCTGCACATCCGGGCCAGCTTCGACTACCGCCTCACCAGATAATATCTTGAGATGACAGAGCGGGCTTCCGCCCGCTTTTTGAGTGCCCTACTTTTCTCGCGAGAGAGAAACCCCTGGGCAGCGCTGAAGCCCTGCGCTCCCCCCTTCTCCCGCGCATGTAGCCCGCTGCCCCCCATGACCCGCCAGAGGCATGAGCAAAAAAGGGCCAATGGCCCGCACCAAAATAGCGCTAATAGCGCGCGCCGTGCTTCTTCAGGATTGCGGCGATCTCCTTGTGCCCTTTCTTCACGGCATAGTAGAGCGCGGTCCTGCCCCTCTTGTCCCTCCCGTTGACCCTCGCGCGTCTTTCAAGGAGCAGCTCCACCATCTCCCTCTTGCCCTCCGCGGCCGCGGCGATAAGCGGGGTGCGGCCCCGCCACTTGTCCCGGGCCTCTATCTTGGCACGCCCGGCCAGAAGAAGCTTTGCCAGCTCCGTGTCCCCCTTCTGGGCCGCCGCGATGAGCGGGGTCTTGCCGTCGGAGTCCCTCGCGTCCACCCTCGCGCCCTTTTTGAGG
>JARFUL010000264.1 GCA_029289015.1 Syntrophobacteria bacterium
CCGCGAGGGAAGGTCCTAGCGAAGGAGGTAGTCCGCGAGCTCCTCAATGGAGCCGAAGATCAGGTGCGCGTGCTTAAGAAAACGCGGCGCAAGGGTGGTGGTGAGCGCGAGACACCTGAACCCGGCCCTGGTCGCGGAGAGGATCCCCGCGGGGGAGTTCTCCACCGCGGCCGAGCGCCGGGGGTCCGTGTCCAATATCTCCGCGGCCTTGAGGTAGGGGGCCGGGTGGGGCTTGCCCTTGAGGGAGTCCTCCCTGGTGATCACCGCGTCGAAGAGGTCGAAGACCTCCCGGGGAATGGACGCGCTGGCCACCTCAAAGGTGGAGCCGGTGACCAGCCCCAGCCCCCTCCCTTCGGCCTTGAGCGCACCGAGGAGCTCGGGCACGCCCCTGAAGGGCTTCACCCTGGGGAGGAACTCCTGCACATAGATCGCCGCCTGGGTCTCCATGAGCCCGGCGATCTCTTCCCTGGCTGCGGGCGCTCCCCGCTCCCTCAGCATCTCCTCAACCACCTCGAGCCCGGTGGCGGACTCGTTGAGGTAGATGTCCAAATCCTCCACGGAAACCCCCATCCCCGCGAAGGCCCTCTTCCAGGATTCCACGTGAAAGGGCATGGAGTCCACCACCACGCCGTCCAGGTCGAAGACCACGGCTTCATTTGCGTGCACAGGCAATTCTCCCTTGTCCGAAGAATAAAATTTTCTCCCATTATAGCCCAATAGGCAAGGGAAGGGCCGCACCAGTGCGATAATATTTTGGCCCGGGGGAAATATTATTCTTAAGGGGGCTGCTCAGCCGGGCCGGGCTCTTTTCCGCCTATTTCGCGCGGGTACAAAATTATTTTCAAAATTCATAGAAATTATGCTAAGTTGAGCATTGTCGGTCAAACATTTAGGTCGAGGCCCGGATGGGGTGAAAGGGTCCAAGCAAAATAGTGAAGAGCAGGGCTTCAGGGTCTTTGTCAAGGAGTCCGGCGAGGATGAGGTGACCTTCGGTATTGCCGGGAGGGTCAGCCTCGCGAACTTCGACGCGGTCTATGAAGACCTGGGGAGGCTCCTTCGCGAAGAGAGCCGGAGTTCCGTGCGGGTGGACCTGAGCGAGGTGGACTACCTGGACAGCGCCGGCGCGAGGGCGCTCTTTCTCCTTGAGGAGGACGCGCTGAACGCGGGCAAGGGGCTGAGCCTGTCCGAGGTCCCCGACGGGGTGAGGAGGATCATCAACCTGGCCCGCACCGTGGAAAAGGTCCCGGAGCCCCCGAAGCCCAAGCCCCCGTCCTCCATGGTCCGCCTGGGGGAGCAGTCCCTTGATTTCTTGAGCGATATAAAGGGTGCGCTCACCTTTCTGGGGGAGCTCACCATCTGCGTGGCCAGGGTCTGCCGCAGGCCGGGCATGGTGAGGTGGGGCGATGTAATTCTGTACATGGGACGGGTGGGGGTGGACGCGCTCCCCATCATCGGCCTGATGAGCTTCCTCATAGGGCTCATCATCGCGTTCATGTCCTCCCTGCAGCTCAAGCTCTTCGGGGCCAACCTCTTTGTCGCGTCGCTGGTGGGGATATCCATGGTCCGGGAGCTGGGCCCCATCATGACCGCGGTGATGGTCGCGGGGCGCTCGGGCTCCGCGTTTGCCGCGGAGATCGGCACCATGAAGGTCTCCGAGGAGGTGGACGCGCTCCGGGTCATGGGGTTCGACCCCACCGTATTTCTCGCGGTGCCCAAGGTGTTCGCGTCCCTGGTGGTGGTGCCCATCCTCACCCTTTTTGCCGATATCTTCGGGATTCTCGGCGGCCTGGTGGTGGGGGTCGTGGGGCTGGATCTCACGGTTCCGGCGTATCTGGACCAGACCCTTACGACCATGACCCTCTTCGACGTGAATGCCGGGCTGTGCAAGGCCGCGGTCTTCGCGCTGGTCATTGCCGCGGTGGGGTGCCAGCGGGGTTTCGAGACCGAGGGGGGCGCCCAGGCTGTGGGCAGGTCCACCACTTCTGCGGTGGTCACATCCATATTTCTCATAGTGGTGGTGGACTCGGCCTTCGCGATTCTGCTTCATTACATACAGTGACCGCTTTCGCTATGAGGCCGGTGATAACGGTTCAGGGGCTTGAGGCCCGCTATGGTGACGAGCTCATCCTGAAGGACGTCTCCTTCGAGGTGTCCGAATCGGAGATCCTCGTGATCGCGGGATCCTCGGGGTGCGGCAAGTCCACCCTCATGAAGTGCATGCTGGGGCTGGTGCCCATAGTCGCGGGGACCGTGGTGGTGAGCGGGGTGGACATAAAGAGCGCGAGGGACGGGGAGCTGGGGAGGCTCAGGGATCATATCGGGGTTCTCTTTCAATCCGGCGGGCTCCTGGGCTCCCTCACCGTGTTTGAGAACGTGGCTCTGCCCCTGACCAGGCGCAAGGGGCTGGATGACGAGACCGTCAGGTTCCTCGTGGAGAACAAGCTGGGGCTGGTGGGGCTCGGGGGGTTCGGCCACCTCCTGCCCTCCCAGCTCTCCGGCGGCATGAAGAAGCGGGCCGGGCTTGCCAGGGCCATGGTCC
>JARFUL010000265.1 GCA_029289015.1 Syntrophobacteria bacterium
AATAATTATAGGTTAAAGGAGATTGGCTATGCTTTTGGTGGAAGACTTGAGGGTGGAGATCGACGGCAAGGAGATCCTCCAGCACATAGACATGGAGATCCAGCCCGGCGAGGTGCACGTGCTCTTCGGTCCCAACGGCTCGGGGAAGACCTCGCTCCTCATGACCCTTATGGGCTACCCCCAGTACAAGGTCACCTACGGCAGGATCGAGTACAAGGGCGTCGATATAACCAATATGCCGGTGAACGAGCGCGCGCAGATGGGCATGGGGGTGATGTACCAGCGTCCCCCCACCATCCACGGCCTCAAGACCCGGCACATGGTGAACATCTGCTCGGGCAACGGCGGGAACGAGGAGGAGCTGGCCCAGCTGGTGAACATGCAGGATTTCCTCGACAGAGACCTCAACGCGGGCTTCTCCGGGGGGGAGCTTAAGCGCTCCGAGATCCTCCAGCTCATGGCCCAGGCGCCCGACCTCGTTCTCCTGGACGAGCCGGAATCCGGGGTGGACCTGGAGAACATCTTATTAGTGGGTGAGGCCATCAACCGCCTTCTGGAGCGGGAGATCCACAGGGAGAACAGCATAACCATCTGCCAGTCCAAGGAGCAAAGGAGCCGCTCGGGCCTCATCATCACCCACACCGGCTTCATCCTCGACTACGTCACCGCAGACATTGGACAGGTGCTCTACAAGGGGCACATGAGCTGCAAGAGCAATCCCAGGGAGGTTCTCAGGTGCATCGACAAGTTCGGTTACGGGGAGTGCGTCAGATGCGTGATCTAGGGGACAAGGCAAAGAAGGCCGAGAAAAAGCGGGCGGCCATAGGATCGGACATAGACCTCGCGCAGTTCTTCGACCCCGCGCCCAGGGAATACCTGGAAGACCCGGAGTCCCTCGACCAGGAGACCCGGGACAGGCTCCTCATCTCCGGGGTGGACGTGACCCAGCAGGGCCGCTCCGGCACCTACATCCAGATGGACGGGTCCGTGGTCCACTCCTGCACCCGCCAGGAGGGGGTGGAGGTGATATCCATAAGGGACGCGCTCAAGAAGTACGACTGGGTCAAGGAGTATTTCTGGAACGCGGTCCAGGTTGACGCGGACAAGTACACCGCGCAGGCGGAGCTAAAGCTCCAGGACGGCTACTTCATCCGGTCGCTCCCGGGCGCGAAGACCGTGGACCCGGTGCAAGCGTGCCTCTACATAGACACCGACGGCTCGGCCCAGAACGTGCACAACATAATAATCGCGGAGGAGGGCTCCGAGCTGCACATAATAACCGGGTGCGCGACCTCCCCGCACCTCAGGCGGGGGCTGCACGTGGGCATCTCCGAGTTCTACATCAAGAAGGGCGCGTCCCTCACCTTCACCATGATCCACAACTGGGCCGAGGACATGTTTGTGCGGCCCAGGTCCGCGTCCATCGTGGGGGAAGGGGGGCTCTTTCTCTCCAACTACATCTCCATGACGCCGGTGAAGAGCCTCCAGATGTATCCCGCGACCACCCTGGCCGGCGAGGGGGCCGTGGCGCGCTACTACTCCATTTTGGTGGGCAGCCCCGGGTCCGTCCTCGACGTGGGGGGCAGGGTGAGGCTCGCCGCGCGGAACACGAGGGCCGAGATCGTGGCCCGCTCCATCAGCAACGGCGGCACCATCATCAACCGGGGCCATCTGATAGGCGAGGTGGAGGGCATCAAGGCCCACCTCGAGTGCAAGGGGCTGATCCTAAACGGCGGCATAATCCACGCGGTGCCGGAGCTCGAGGGCAGGGTGGACAACGTGGAGATGTCCCACGAGGCCGCGGTGGGCAAGATCGCGGAGGAGGCCATACTCTATCTCATGTCCCGGGGGCTGAGCGAGGACGACGCGACCTCCACCATAGTCCGGGGCTTTTTGAACGTGGAGATGGAGGGGCTCCCCGCGGTGCTCCAAAAGGAGGTGGACAGGGCCATCAAGGCCTCCGAGGAGACCATGATGTAGCGCTTTGCCCTCAGGTGTCTAGGTCGCAAAAAGAAA
>JARFUL010000266.1 GCA_029289015.1 Syntrophobacteria bacterium
CTTTTTGACTAGCGCGTACAACCCCGGCCCGCCGAGCGGCGCGGTCCACGAGGAGGAGGCCTACAACGGCGCGATCAACTGGAACTACCTGCCCGGCTCCCGGGTCTTCGTCTCCTACGCCCGCTCCTTCCGCACCCCCATGACCGACGAGATGTTCAACTTCGCGACCAACGCGGTGGACCCCTTTCTCATCCCCCAGAACTCCAAGCACTACGAGGCCGGGATAAGGCACAACTTCTGGGACTACGCGAGCGCGTCCCTCACCGGGTTCATCATAGACACGAGAAACGAGATATTCTACGACCCCAACCAGGTCACCGCGATCTTCTTCGGGCTGGACATCACGGGGAGCAACATGAACTACGACAAGACCAGGCGCCGGGGATGCGAGCTCGAGGTCAAGGCCAGGCCCCTGGGCGAGCTGCTGCTTCCCTGGGTGGACATGGAGCTAAGGGGGAACTGGACCCACATAAACGCGGAGTTCAAGGGGAACCAGGGGGTCTTCAGGAACACGGGACTCCCCAAGCAGAGCTACGACGGGCTAGCAGTCCCCGGGGTGCCGAGGGACACCCTGTCCGGCGGGGTATCGCTCAAGCTCTACAACCTCTTCTTTGTGGACGTAAACGGCAAGTGGGTGGACACCCGCACCATCTGGGCCGACTGGCGGCACGACCTCGCGCCCATGGACTCCTACAAGGTGTTGAGCGCGAGGATCGGGATCAAGGCCAAGGGGATCGAGATGTTTTTGGCGGGGAACAACATCTTCGGGGAGGAGTATGACCTCACCGCGGTCACTCCCCCCGCGCCCAACCTCAACCCGGACTTCTACCCCGCGCCGAAGTCTTCGGTGATGGCGGGGGTCACTCTCAGCACCGATATACTGGATCACATATGGAAATGACCCGGCACAGGCTTTTCCTGGCGCTTATCCTCCTGGCGCTCTCTCTTACGGCCCCGGGCGCCGCGCTGGGGGAGAGCGTCTCTCTCAGGGACCAGGCGGGAAGGACCGTGGTGGTGAAGAGGCCTGTCAAAAGGGTGGTCTCCCTCGCGCCCTCGGTGACCGAGATAATCTATGCGGTGAGCGGGGCCGACCTTATAGTGGGCGCGACCAGGTTCTCGGACGCGCCGCCCGAGGCCAAAAGACTCCCCAGGGTGGGCACCTACGTGCGGCCCAACATGGAGAGGATCACCGCGCTCGCGCCGGACCTGGTCATCGGGGTCAAGGACGGAAACCCCATCTGGACGGTTGACTCCCTGGAGAGGCTGGCCATCCCCTTCTTCGCGATCCACCCCAGGGACGTAAACGGGCTCCTCGGGGCCATCCGGCTCGTGGGCGGGGCCATCGGCAGGGCCAAAGAGGGCGCACGGGTGGCCCGGGAGTTGGCCGCGAGAATAGCCGGGGTGAGAGAGAGGGTAAGGGCCGCGGCCGGGGTAAGGGTCTTCGTGCAGGAGGGGGTGGACCCCATTGTCGCGGCGGGGGGCGGGACCTACATAAGCGATATCATCCGGTTAGCTGGGGGCGAAAACGTGTTCGGGCACCTCAAGGGCTGGCCCAAGCTGAACGTGGAGGCGGTGCTCAAGGCCCGGCCCGAGGTGCTGATAATCGTGGGCATGGAGCGCCAGAAGGACCCCGCGTCGGCCCGGGACCGCTGGCTCCTGTGGCCGGAGATACCCGCGGTGCGCAACAGCAGGGTGCACCTGGTGGAGTCGAACCTCTACGACAGGCCCTCGCCCAGGGTCGTGGAGCTCCTCGAAGAGGTGGCCCGGCTCCTGCACCCGGAGATCTTCCACCGTTGAGGAGACCATGGTAGCTACTCCCAAGAGAACCGCGCTCCTGATAGCCTCGCTGGCCGCGCTCTTCCT
>JARFUL010000267.1 GCA_029289015.1 Syntrophobacteria bacterium
ACTGTCAGGCAGGCCAAAGCAGCCCGGTCAAACTCCCGGCCCGGGTCCCATCATTATTACTCAGATAGAGCTTTCGTCAAGCCTTGTCATGGAATCTTCCCCCACCAGTGCCGGCCCCCTTGTCACCCTCGAGCTGATGGACTAATATTTCCCCAAGGTCCTTCAGGTCAATCTTTTTGGGAGACAACCCCGCGCCACGGTCCCTTGGAAAGGCCGGTAAACACCCGAAAAGAATACCCGCCACCATCAATATAACCGCAGCCTGGGGAGGTGTTTCGTGAGAAAGAGTGTAGCGGGTTATCTGTTTAGGCTGGCCCTTGTTGCCTCTTTGTCTCTTGTCCTGGCCGCGTGCGGCTCCAAGGTCAACCAGGCCAATTTCGACAAGATCAAGAACGGCATGACCCAAGATGAGGTTATATCAATCCTCGGCTCGCCAACGGACACATCCACAGTCAAGATAGCGGGACTCTCCGGAAGCTCGGCGAAGTGGACCGACAAACAGGGCACCATCACCATCCAGTTCGCAAACGGAAAGGTAAGATTCAAGCAGTTCACCAGGTCGGGCGGCTAATAGCCTTTTAGATCAAGGTAGCAGAAAACCTGGACCACCACGGACCGGGCCGACATCCTCTTCGGCACCCCGACCCCCGTGGTAACGGAGGCCAACCTGGGCGTGCTCAAGGCCGACGCGGTGAATGTTGCCATCCACGGGCACAACCCCGTGCTTTCGGACTTGACGCGGTTAAATCCTTCTTGCGTTATCCATCACAATCTTGTAGCCTGAAACCTGCCAAAAGCTTCCTTTCGAGCGAGAATTCTCAAGAGCTATCCTCGCTTACTCCCCTCTGCCACTGACAGAAATCGATCGGATAAGTGGATTCGAGGCACGGGCAAGAATCGCATTAAACTCTTCAAGGGAAAAGGGGCGCGGGCCGGGCGTGGGAAAGAGTATACTTCGGCTTACCATAGTCACTGTTTGCGCGGTAAGCGGTTATTTCCTGGCATCCCACATAACCGCCATAAAGAATTACCCCTGGGCTGCCTGGTTCGGTCTTGCCTTTGGGGTGGTCTTTGCCTGCATTGCATTAGCTATTGAGGACCAGATCAAGAAGGTCCCCCTAAAAGTTATCATAGGCTCCACGGTGGGGCTGTGCATCGGGCTCCTGGTGGCCAGGCTGATCGGGGGATCCTTCAAGGTTCTGGAGAGTCCCACGCTCAAGGTTTCCATCTACCTCATCCTGAGCGCTTTTTTCGGCTACGTGGGGCTCGTGCTTGGGGGGATGAAGGTTGAGGAGTTAAAGATTCCCTCCATTTCGGGGCTTTTCTCCAGGTCCCACGCAAAAAAGTCTTTCGAGAGAGAGAAGATCCTGGACACCAGCGTGATCATAGACGGCAGAATTGCAGATATCTGTGAGGCCGGCTTCCTGGAAGGGGTCCTTGTGGTGCCAGAATTTGTGATCGCAGAGCTGCAGCGGATCGCCGACTCCGCAGACCATCTCAAAAAGGCCCGGGGGCGGAGGGGGCTCGACGTCTTAAAACGTCTGAAGGACGCGCTCAAGATGTCGGTCACCATCGACGAGACCGACTTCCCCGACCAGCCCGACGTGGACTCCAAGCTCTTAGCCCTGGCCAGGGAGCGGCACGCCAAGCTGGTGACCAACGACCTGAACCTCACCAAGGTGGCCCGCCTGAGGGGAATCGACATCCTCAATATAAATCAACTGGCCAATGCGTTGAGACAGGTGGTGCTGTCAGGAGAGACGCTGAAGCTCAGGGTGATGAAGGAGGGCCGCGAGTACGGCCAGGGTGTGGCTTTTCTCGAAGACGGAACCATGGTGGTTGTGAATGGCGGACGCAGTTACATTGGGCGTGATGTGGAGGTCACCGTGACCCAGATACTCCAGACCCATGCGGGCCGTCTCATCTTTGCAACTCTGTCCAAGAAATAGGCTAAGACGGCATATCTCTAAGATGCGGGCGGTAGAGCCTAGGCTCTACCGCCCTTTTAGTCAATGGTTAACCCTACTTGTCAGGTCCTAGGCTCCCGCCTTCTCGGGTCTCTTGGTGATGGCCGCGATAAGTATGGCAACGATAAGGAGGATACCCGCAATGTAGAAGGCCCAGTCGTACACGCCGGTCAAGTCCCTGATCCTGCCCGCGAGCTTGGGCATGAACGCGCCCAAACCCCACCCGATGAACACCAGGCCGTAGTTGAAGCCCAGGTTCTTGGGGCCGTAGAAGTCCAGCGTGTAGGAAGGCATGAGGGAGAGGCCGCCGCCGTACACCCAGTAGGCCAACAGACAGGCCACAAAGGCCAGGACCAGCGACTTGGACGCGATGATGGACGGCAGCGCGAACATGCAGACTGCCGCAAGCGAGGCATTGAGCATATAGGCCTTATCCCTGCCGATAATGTCGGAGTACTTGCCGGTGCCTATACGTCCTATCGCGTTAAAGAAGCCGCCTGCGGCCACCAGGATGAATCCCTGCTCAAGCATCGGCCTGATGAACTTCGCCGCGTGGCCGATGATGAGGAGACCGGCCTGGGTGTTGAGGCAGAAGAGCAGGATCAGCATGTAGAACTGCCAGGTTCCCGCCATCTCTCCCGCGGTCCAGTCAACCGCTGTTCGCGCTGGTGCTTTGGCCGCAGTGGTTTCAGGCGGCTGGGGAGCCACATAGCCCTCCTCAGGCCATGCTAGCACCTGAGCAGCGCCGCAGATGATTATTAAGTAGGCGATGCCCAGCACGGTGAACGAGGCAGACAGGGAGTAACTCACGATGATCCACTTGATCAGCGGCGCCACGTAGAAGGCCGCGCCTCCGTATCCCGAGACCGTGATTCCTATCATTAGGCCCCTCTGGTGCGGGCCGACCCACTTGCCGGTCGCGGGGACTGGAGCCGCGTAGGCTATGCCCATGGCAATGCCGCCGCCGACTCCGAACCCCCACAGGATCCCGGCGTAGGAGTGGACCGCGCCTGCGATGAGCAACCCAGCCCCCATGAAGACTCCGCCTATGGTGGCGGCGATTGTGGGGCCAAACCTATCCTGGATCTTCCCTCCGGGGATCATGAGCAGGGCGAAGATCAGAATGCATAAGGACTTTGGGTTGGAGGCTTGTTCTGCCGTGAGAGCGCCCGCCCAGCCGTGGGCCTTCATGTAAACCTCATCCGTGAGGTACTTGAGCCACACGGACCAGGCGTAGAGGCAACCCAGGCAGAGGTTGATTGTGGTTCCCGCGAGAATGACGGACCATGCTCGGCCGGGAAGCTTGTCTACTGGTTGGTTGTATCCCTTAGCGTACTTTCCAAATCCCATTCACTTACCTCCTCATGGTTCAAAATGGGCGAAAAGCACCGGAGCTTGATTCCAGGACTCGAATTCTCCCCTTCCTGGTTATGTATGCAAGAAATACCAAGGTTTCGAATTGCCAGGAACGGTCTCTTCTGTCACAGCAGTGGTGGAGCGATAACAAGAACAAAAAGAGATGAGAAAGCGTGTGAATATTAAGATATCAGCACAGAAGAGCGGGAGCTATTGACCTGGAACTTATACCTCTCGTAACAACTCCAGTGGGAAGGTTTAATAAGACATAAAAGCGTTACTCACCCTACGTAGATTGTAACTGTCGATTAGCTGAACTCGATCACCCCCTTTGTTGTTTAAGGTTATGAAAAGCTTCTAGGCTCCTAGAAGCAAGCCCCTTAACACTTCATATAAGCACTGCATCATAGATTGTGCAGGAATGCACACATTTTAAAGAAAGCCCTGCTGCCAAGTGTCGACAAGTGTTCTAAAACAACTTGGAAGAGATAATGGGCTCATATTATTAAAAATTTATGGCATGGAGTGGCAGGATTGTCAAGGAGAATTTAATATATATGGAACAAATCAGTCAAACTAGCACCCAGTCTTTTATGACCTGCCCCCCAGAGATCGGCCCACTTTTTGTAAGAGTTTTGTGGCAGAAATTTGGGTCAGGAAGGAGGGGTTAAACGCAATCAGGGTGCTCTGCCGAGAGGTCCAGGACATCCTTCGGAAAAACGGGCCGTGTCAAAAGCCCTTTATCAATGCAACTTTAGACCGGGGGAAGGGGGCTGAACATAATGTATATGTCACTTCAGCGGAGGCTCAGAAGATGGACTCGATGAAGGCTGCCAGCGGCTGCCAGTACACCCCCAGCACCAAGGTGGGAAGAGCCAGGGCCCCAATTACAGCGTAGGAGACTCCGCTGACGCGGGGCTCGAAGCTTACCTCTGCCTGGTCGATGAACATGGCCTTGATGAGCCGGACGTAGTAGTAGAGCGAGATGACCGTGTTTATCGCGGCCACTATGGCAAGCCAGTAGTACTTTTTAAGGATAACCGCGGAAAAGAGAAAGACCTTGCCCACAAAGCCCGCGAAGGGGGGGATCCCTATGAGGGAGAAGAGGAACACGGCCATTGCGACGCAGGCCATAG
Organism: Syntrophobacteria bacterium; assembly: GCA_029289015.1. GTDB lineage: Bacteria > Desulfobacterota > Syntrophobacteria > JARFUL01 > JARFUL01 > JARFUL01. The sequence continues at coordinate 4,460 of JARFUL010000267.1, forward strand.
GAGCCCTGGCCGAGAGCCCCCGGTAGAATCTGATGTCCTCGCCTCCTTCACCGTTATTCACCGCGGTCACCACCGCGAAGGCCCCCAGGTTCATAAACAGGTAGACCACCAGGTAGAAGGCCACCGCCTCGAGCCCCAGCTTGTCGAGGCAGGCGATCCCCATGAGGAGGTAGCCCGCGTGGGCTATGGAGGAGTAGGCCAGGAGCCTCTTCACGTTGTCCTGGTGGATAGCGGACAGGTTGCCCAAGCTCATGGTGATCGCGGATATGACCGCTACAATCGCGGGCCAGTCCACCTGCTCTATGGCCGCGAACCCCTGGTCCCCGACCTCCCTGGCGAACAGGGTGTAGAACAGACGGATAAAAACCGCGAACCCCGCGGCCTTGGGCCCTACCGAGAGAAACGCGGTCACAGGGGTGGGCGCGCCCTCGTACACGTCCGGGCACCAGATGTGGAATGGGAAGGACGCGGTCTTAAACAAAAGCCCTGCCAGGAAGAAGAGCACCATCAGCACGAAGAGCGCACGGTTTTGGCCGGCCATGTGCGCGCTGTTGAGTATCCGGCCTATCTCCATGATGTCGGTGGTGCCGGCCAGCCCGTAGACCAGAGAGAACCCGAAGAGCATGACGCCCGAGGTGAACGCGCCGTAGAGTACGTACTTGAGGGCCGCCTCGCCGCCCCTGGCTTCCCTGAACCGTATTCCCACCAGGAGATAGCTGAGAAGGCTCATGGTCTCGAACGCGAGGTATATCATCAAAAGGTCCACCGATGAGGCCAGGAGCACCATCCCCAGGGTGACGGACACCACCAGGAGGCAGCACTCGTTGAACTCGTAGTCCTCAACTTCGCGGTTCATCTGGGCCATGAGGATGGTAAACGCTGCCGCGGCCACGAAGAAGAGCTTGAAGAACACGCTGAAGCTGTCCCAGAGAAAGAGGTCCGCGAAGTACCGGACCCCTTTGCCCGCGCCTGGCTGCTTGAGGGATGCTGTCATTGCCAAGGCGAGCCCAAGCATGGAGATAATGAGGAAGAGCCGCCGGTTTTTCCTGAAGGGGAGTATCACCCCTGAAAGTAAAAGCGCGACGATCAGGACGCACAGCGCCACCTCCGTGCCAGCGTACCTGAATCCTTCGAGGTTGCTCCGGGCTATCTGGACCAGGTCCATCTCGTTTCCTTCAATTCATACCGCCATTTACGGCCCCGCTGCCACTTGCTCACCGCATGGCTACAACCAGATGAACGGTGTTTCTTAAGGTCGCGCCTATCATGTCCAAGATGGGCATGGGGTAGAACCCAAGCACCACGACGATGATCGCCAGGGGAGTAAGGCAGGCCGCCTCCCTGAGGCTGATCTCGGGAAGGTCCTCCCACCTCTCATTCATGGGCCCCAGAAAAATCCTCTGCATGGTCCAAAGAAAGTACCCCGCGGTGATAATGATGCTGGTGGTGGCCAAGACGGTCATTACCTTGTAGGTCTGGAACGCGCCTATGAGGCAGAGGGCCTCGCTTATGAAGCTCGAAAGCCCCGGCAGCCCGAGGCCCGCCATGAACGCGAGCCCCGTGTATCCCGCAAAGACGGGCATGTTGTGGGCCAGGCCGCCGAACCCGTCTATGTCGCGGGTGTGGGCCCTATCGTAGATTACGCCCACCAGTAAAAAGAGCATCGCGGTTATGATTCCATGGTTGAACATCTGTAAGATCGCGCCGTTTATGCCGATGGTGTTGGAAAAGACAGACATGCCTAAGACCACGAACCCCATGTGACTGATGCTTGAATAGGCTATGAGCTTCTTCAGGTCCTTTTGGGCCATCGCGCAAAACGCGCCGTAGATTATGGACACAAGGCCGAACGCGGCCACAACGGGCGCGAAGGCCCGTGCCATGTCCGGCAGGACGGGGTAGCTTATGCGGATGAGCCCGTAGGTTCCCATCTTAAGAAGGACCCCCGCTAGTATCACCGAGATCGCGGTGGGGGCCTCCACGTGCGCGTCCGGCAGCCAGGTGTGGAAGGGGACCAATGGTATCTTGATCGCGAACCCTATAAGCAAAAGGAGGTAGCAACCCCACCGGACAACCGGGTCCTTGAGTATGCCGATGTGCGCGGCCTGGTTGGCTAAAATTGTAAAATCGAAGGAGTGAAGCCCGGTCGCGGGCTCCACGGAGCCGAAGTAGAAGGCCAGCATCGCGATGAGCATGAACACGGAGCCCACGAGGGTGAAGAGGAAGAACTTGATCGCGGCGTACTCCTTCTTGGGCCCGCCCCAGACGCCGATGAGAAAATACATGGGCAGGAGCATGAGCTCCCAGAAGATGTAGAACAAAAAGAAGTCCAGCGCGCAAAAGACCCCCATCATCGCGGTGTCTAAAAGTAAAAATAGGGAAAAGTAGCCCCGTATGTATTTGTCTATGTTCCACGAGGCCAGGATACAGATGAAGCTCAGGAGCGCGGTCAAAAGCACCATGGGCATGGAGACTCCGTCCACCCCGAGGTAGTAGTCTATGTTGAACCTCAAGATCCAGCTCGTGTGCTCCACGAACTGAAAGGAGGGGTTAGCGCGTTCGAAGTTCACATAGAGCTTATATGCCCAGTAGAGCTGGGGCACGGTGCTTGCCAGCGCGATGGGCTTCATCCATGACTCCAGCCTCTTGGGCAAAAAGCAGATTATGGCCGCGCCTATAAGCGGGAAAAATATGATCCAGGAGAGTATGTGGCTTTGCATATCTTCGTCCCTCAGGTTATGAGCACCAGCAGATAAAGAACAAAAAGGCCCAGCACCACTGAGTAGAGGTAGTGATTCACCTTGCCGGTGGTGAGCCTTCTCGTGTGATAACCCCAGTACTTCACCGCGTCCGCTATGGCGTTGACCAGGCCGTCCACCACCTTGAGGTCCTCCCAGCCTATCCCTGCTGAGATTCTCTCGGTGGCCCTGGCCAACGCGTTGACCACCCAGTCGATGACCCCCAGGTCGAACCGGCCGGTCCCCCTGGAGATGGCGATCACCGGCCTCACGAACAACCTGTCGTAGGCCTCGTCCACGTAGTACTTGTTGTAGACCACGGCATGAAGATTCTTGAACCTCTCCCTAAGTGCGCCCGGCAGTTCGGGCCTTTTATGGTAGAGATACCAGCCGAGATAGATGCCCGCCGCGGCCGCGGCCACGGAGACTGCCATGAGCCCAAGCTCCAGCGCGGCTGAATGCGAGCCGTGGGATGCTGCGCCTCCCTTGAGCGCTACAACCGGCTCGAGGAAGCCGCCGATAAGGTTGGGCAGATGGGTGACAGCGGGAAGACCGATGAACCCCCCCACCGCTGAGAGCACAGCCAGTATCACAAGCGGCCCGGTCATGGTGCGGGGCGACTCGTGGAGCTTCTCCTCGGCGCTCTCGCCTCCCCTGAACTCGCCGAAGAACGTCACGATCACCAGCCTGGTCATGTAGAACGCGGTGAGCCCTGCCCCCATAAGGCCCACCAACCAGAGGAGCTTACCCAACCCGGGAGCTGCAAGGTGCGCGTTGAACGTGCTGAAGAGGATCTCGTCCTTGCTGAAAAACCCGGCGAATGGAGGGATCCCCGCTATGGCCAAGAACGCGACCATAAAGGTGAAAAAAGTTGCGGGCATGTGGGCTCTTAGGCCCCCCATCTTGCGGATGTCGTTGGTGTGGGCCGCATGGATGAGAGAGCCCGCGCCCAAAAACAAAAGCGCCTTGAAAAACGCGTGGGTCACCAGGTGGAAGATCCCCGCCGCGAACGCGGAAACCCCGACACCCAAAAACATGTAGCCGAGCTGGCTGATGGTGGAGTAGGCCAGCACCTTCTTTATGTCGTTTTGGGTGATCGCGATACTCGCGGCGTAGAGCGCGGTGAGCGCGCCCACTGTCGCGACCACGCTTAAAGCTACTGGCGAGAGAAGGTAGAGGAAGTTGAGCCTGACGATCATGAACACGCCCGCGGTTACCATGGTGGCCGCGTGTATCAGGGCCGACACCGGCGTGGGGCCGGCCATCGCGTCGGGTAGCCATACATAAAGCGGTATCTGGGCCGACTTGCCCGTCGCGCCCATGAAAAGAGCGAGGCAGATGATGGTGGGCACGGAGAGGCCCAGGATGGGCTCCGCGTCAAGGAGCAGCGGGGCCGCTCCCTTTAGCTCCCCGTAGCTCAGCGAGCCAACCGCTTGGCCGGAGGAGACGTAAAGTGTCCAAAATAGGAGCATGAGCCCCACGAAGAAGCCGAAGTCCCCAACCCGGTTGGCGATGAAGGCCTTCATGCCGGCTCTTGCGTTGTCCAGCTCCGAGAACCAGAACCCTATGAGCAGGTAGGAGCAGAGCCCTACCCCCTCCCACCCCACGAACATGAGAAGCAGGTTGTCCGCGAGCACCAGAACGAGCATGGAGAAGGTGAACAGGTTGAGGTACGCGAAGTAGCGGGCGCGGCCCGGGTCGCCGTGCATGTAGCCCACGGAGTAGACGTGGATGAAGAAGCCCACCCCGGTGACCACCAGGCACATGACCGAGGATAAGGGGTCCAGGAGGAACGCGACGTTGATATGGAAGGAGCCGGTCTGGCCGGCTATGAGGATCCACTGGTAGAGAACCGAGACGACGCGGCGGGCCTCCGGCGACTTGATGGATACAAGAGCTAAAAAGCCTGCGACCGAAAGGACGAAGGAGCCCAGCACGGACCCAAGGGCTATGAGATGGACCGCTCTCAGGCCCAGCCTCCTGCCCAATATTCCGTTTATCGCTGCGCCGGCAAAAGGCAAAAGCGGGATGAGGAATAGATAGTCTTTAAAAGTCGTCGGGTCCATGATCTCCTAAAGGCTTTGGTGCTACCATTTCAACTCGTCGAAGTCCTCGACGTGGATCGTCTTCTTGGTGGAGTAAAGCGACAGAACAATGGCCAGCGCGATCACGATCTCCGCCGCGGAGATGACGATGATGAACAGCGTGAACACATGGCCGCTTATATGGTTTTGGGTCTGGACGAACCGGGAGAAGGCCACGAAGTTGAGCCCCGCCGCGTTGAGGATGAGCTCTATGCCCATAATGATCGCAACTGTGTTCCTTCTCGTGAGCACGGTGAAGATGCCCAGGCAGAAGAGGACGCCGGAGACCAAAAGAAAGTTTTCCAGGCTGTAGGCGAGCATGTCACTCCTTCCTGACCGACTGGCGCACTATGAGCGCCGCGCCCACCAAAACCGCAAGAAGAAGCACGGACGCGACCTCGAAGGGTATGAGGTATTTGCCCAAAAGGAGGTTGCCTATCTCCGAAGTTGTGGGCACAGGTTCCGGGAGTTCGGTCAGCTTGGGCCACGCGGTCTTATACACGGCCACCATGAACCCTCCGAAGACCAAGACCGACAATACCGCGCCCGCAAAACGGCCCGGCAGGCGGGTGGAGATATGTTCCATCTGTGCGCGCTGGGTCATCATCACGCCGAAGATGATGAGCACCAGGATGCCGCTTATGTAGACCAAGACCTGGAGAACGCCGAGGAAGTCGGCTCCCAGAAGGACGTAGAGCCCCGCGACCCCGAAGAAGGTGAAGAAGAGCGAGAACGCGGCGTGCACTATGTTGCTGGAGAGCGCCACCCAGAAGGAGGGGATAAGGGTGATGATCACGAAGACGTTGAACGCGAAGTTCTTCATTTTGCCTCCTTTATTTCCCAAGCGATTTCACCGGCACCGCTCGCCCTCTTCTTCTCAGCTTTGGCGGCCTCCCTCTTGAGCCGGTATTCAGCCGCGAGCCTCAGAACCTCCTCCCTGTGTTCCTCGGAGACGAACTCCCTAATCATGTCGCGCCAGTCAAAGGATGCGCCCTCGAACTCCCGGGTGAAGTGGAGCGCGTCGAACTTGCAGGCCTCCACGCACAGGCCGCAGTAGATGCACTTTCCAAAGTCCACGCTGAAGATAATGGGCGCCTTCCCCTTGCGTCCCTCGATTTTTACCCCTTCCACATGGATAACGTCGATGGGGCATATTCTGATGCACTCGTTACAAACGGTGCAGTTTGGCTCCACGTAGCCCAGAAAGCCCCGGTATCTATCGGAGAGGCTTTTCTTGAGAGGGCCTCGGTAGTCCTGGTTCGCGCCCATGAGCGGCTCGAAGGGAGGGTCTTTGAACCCTTCGGGGAACAGGACCTCGTCGGTCCTTCGCCCCTCGGTGACGTCGAAGGAGGGGTACTGGATGGTTATCTTTCCCTCAAAGAGCGCGGTCTTGAAGGTGATCCACATGCCCATGAGGATCGTGGTGACGGACTCATAGATGTTCAAGAAGTACTGTCCGACCTTGCTCGCTGCCGACATTTTCCCGTCCACCTGCTTAGATGCCCCCTCCAGATATCACCATCCACACCGCCTGGCCTATGAAGCAGAAGAACGCGATGGGTATCAGGTACTTCCAGCAGACCCCCATGAGCTGGTCCACCCTGAGGCGGGGCAGGGTCCACCGCCACCAAAGGATCACGAAGCACAGGATCATGGACTTGGTGAAGAAGACCAGGAAGGGGAGGAGGTGCGCGAAGAAAGCGCTGTATATGGAAGGCAAGAGGGATCTCAGCGGTAGATGCGCGACCCCGCCCAGGGAGAGCCCCAAAAACCCCGCGGCCAGAAGCAGGGCCTCGCTGTTTATCCTCACGTGGCGGCTCCCGATGAATTCCCTCTTCAGGGAAAAGTCCCTTATGAAGCCCAAGAGGCAGTATACACCCGCGGCCGCCTGGGCCGCGGCTACGGCCAGTATCACCCCCAGGGGGAGGGGGCCCGTCAGGTATTGGCCTACCCTTTGGCCCAGGGGAGCCAGGGTCTCCACATTGTCCACCAGGGGCACGTGCCAGCCCCCCAAGAAACAGGTGACCGCTATCGCGCTGACCACGTAGATGTTCCCGAACTCCGCGGCGAAGAACGCGCCGAACCGCATCGCGGAGTACTCTATGTTGTACCCGGCCACAAGCTCGGACTCTGCCTCCGGGATGTCGAAGGGTATGCGGTTGATCTCCGCGACGGAGGAGATGAAGTAGATGAAGAACGCGATGAACGCGAAGGGGGACGCGAATATGTGCCAGTTGAGCAGTCCGCCGGCCTGGGCCCGGATGATGCCCTGGATGGACATGGTTCCCGCCAAGAGCACCACCAGGAGGATGGCGAGGCCGTAGGGTATCTCGTAGCTCACGATCTGGGCCACGGACCGCATTCCGCCCAAAAGGGCCCACTTGTTGTTGGAGGCCCAGCCCGCCATGAGAAGGCCGATGACGGTGAACGCGCCGGTGGCCATCAGGTAGAATACCCCCACGTTGAGGTCTGAGATGATGAGCTTGGGCCCGAAGGGGATGGCCACGAAGGAGAGCGCCGCGCCCAGAAGGCACGGGTAGGGCGCGAACCTGAAGAAGGGCTTGTCTGCAGCCGCGGGTATGATGTCCTCCTTGAGGACCAGCTTCACCCCGTCTGCGACGAACTGCGCCAGGCCGTAGGGCCCCACCCGGTTGGGCCCCCTTCTCGAGTTGGTCCACCCCGCGACCTTGCGCTCAAGGAAGGTGAAAAAGCCGCCCATGAGCCCGAAGAAGTTCAGGACCAAAAAGGCTGAGGCCAGCATGACCAGCGCGGCCGTGAGGCCGTAGCCCAGCCTCCCAAAGAGCGCTACCTCGGCTACGAGATGGTTGATAAGGGATTCCATGCTACCTGTCTATCTCCGGCGCGATCACGTCC
>JARFUL010000268.1 GCA_029289015.1 Syntrophobacteria bacterium
CTCTACCTCAACTTCGACAAGCCGGTGGGGGAGAGGGAGAAGGACTCCTTCAGAACGCTTTTGAAGCGCAGGGCCCAGAGGGAGCCCGTGGCCTATATCCTCGGGGAGAAGGAGTTTTACTCCCTCAGCTTCGAGGTAAGCCCCGCGGTGCTCATCCCCAGGCCCGAGACGGAGCTCCTGGTGGAGGAGGCCGTGAAAGAGCTTGACGACCCGCTGCTTCCCGCGGCCAAGGGCCCTCCCCTGGTGGTGGACGTGGGCGCGGGCTCGGGCGCGGTCTCCTGCGCGCTGGCCCTAGAGCGTAAAAACGCCCGGATACTAGCCACGGAGATAAACCGCGACGCCACAAGACTGGCCCAGAGGAACGTCCTTGCCCACGGGCTGAAGGAGAGGGTCCACCTGGTGGTCGCGGATATCCTTGAGTGCATAATGCCAGGCACCATCTCCCTGGTGGTCTCCAACCCGCCCTACGTTCCCGCGGGCGAGATAGGGGGGCTTGCCCCGGAGATAGGCTATGAGCCCGAGGAGGCCATCAACGGCGGCCCGGACGGGCTCCACGTGGTGAAGAGGCTCATTCCCCAGGCCGCAGAAAGGCTCCTTCACGGGGGAAGGCTCCTCATGGAGATTGGACAGTCCCAGGCCGATGAGGTGGAGAAGATGCTCCTTGGCCACGGCTTCGGCCAGATAAGGCGCATAAGGGACCTCGCCGGCATCGAGAGGGTCGTGAGAGGGGTCAAGCATGGATAAGATCATAATCGAGGGGGGCCGCGCGCTGAGCGGCACGGTGAGGGTCTCGGGCGCGAAAAACGCAGTCTTGCCCATCCTCACCGCGACGATTCTCGCGGGGGGCGAGCACACCATAACCAACGTGCCCGACCTCAAGGACGTGCGCACCATAAAGAGGCTGCTCATTGACTTCGGCGCGAAGATAAGCGAGGACCGGGAGAAGCTGGTGGCCGAGACCTCCCGCATAGACCGGTTCGAGGCCCCCTACGACCTTGTCCGCACCATGCGGGCCTCTATCCTGGTGCTGGGGCCGCTCCTCGGCAGGCTGGGCAGGGCCAGGGTCTCGCTGCCAGGCGGGTGCGCGATAGGGGCACGGCCCATAAACCTCCATCTCATGGGCATGGAGAGGCTCGGCGCGAAGATAGAGCTCAAGCACGGCTACGTGGAGGCAACGGCCAAGAGGCTAAAGGGCGCGGAGATAAACCTCGAGCTCCCCACCGTGACCGGCACGGAGAACATCATGATGGCCGCCGCGGTGGCAGAGGGCACGTCCACCATACTCAACGCGGCCAGGGAGCCGGAGGTGGAGGACCTGGCCATTTTCCTCAACTCCATGGGCGCGAAGATAGAGGGCGCGGGCACTGCGACCATAAACATCGAGGGGGTTTCGTCCCTCACCCCGGGAACCCACTCCGTGGTGCCCGACCGCATAGAGACCGGCACCTTCATGGCCGCGGCCGCGATAACCCGCGGCGATATAATTATAAAAGGCGCGCATATAGACCATCTGGCCGCGGTCGCGCGCAAGTTCGAGGCCGCGGGGGTAAAGATCGAGCCCCACGGTGACGATATAAGAGTAATGGGCCCCGAGCGGCCCTCCCCGGTGGACATAGACACCATGCCCTACCCGGGGTTCCCCACGGACATGCAGGCCCAGTTCATGGCGCTTTTGAGCTTAGCTGACGGGAGCTCGGTGATCACGGAAAGAATCTTCGAGAACCGGTTCATGCACGTGGGCGAACTGAAGAGAATGGGCGCGGACATAAAACTCATGGGCAACACCGCGCTGATCCGGGGCGTGAAGGAGCTCGGCGCCGCGCCGGTGATGGCCACGGACCTCAGGGCGTCCGCGTCCCTGGTGCTCGCCGCGCTTGCGGCAAAGGGCGCGTCCGAGGTCCACCGGGTCTACCACTTAGATAGAGGCTACGAATCCCTGGAAAGAAAGCTGGGCGGCCTGGGCGCTAAGATTCAGAGGGTGCCTTCGTAGAGTTGGACATCCTGAGATTGGATTATGAAATCTGCGCG
>JARFUL010000269.1 GCA_029289015.1 Syntrophobacteria bacterium
AGGCTGGAGGCCGCCACCCGCAGGTTCGTCATGGATGAAAATGTAAAGATGGGGGCTACCTAAAAGGAAGGTTGAAGCGCACCCTATAGTTTCCCGGCCCTCTCTTCGCGCCAGGTTCTATAGCGCGCGAGGATTTCGTCGAAGTCGTACGCGAGGCGGCCCTCGAGCTCTTTTTCATCCACCCACATGGCCTCGCCCTCCCAGGAGGACTTGAGGGCCCCGCGCGCAACGCGGCACACATAGACGATGTCCACCGTGAAGATGGGGAACGTGCTGGGCCCGCTCCTGATATAGAGCATCTCTACGGGCTCGGTCTCGTAGCCGGTCTCCTCGAGGACCTCCCTGAAGAGCGCGTGCTCAAGCGTCTCCCGGAACTTGAAAAAACCGCCGGGAAACCCGAATCCCCGGCCATCGGCCCGGTCCACCACCAGGAACCTGCCCCGGTCCTCCACCACCGCCATGACCGAGGCCAGGGGGGGCCAGTTGCCCGCGCTCACGATGTTGAAAACGCTCTGGTGCAGCCGCACCAGCCGCTGGATAAGGCGGTAGATCATCTGCCCTCTCTGCTCAAATCGGCGAAAATAGAAGCGGCTTTCGGTTTGGGTCTATATATATGCCCCGAAGTGCCTTTTAACAACAAAAAATTATGTAAATCGGGCCACATCCGGCTTGACATCCAGTATATCCCTTTGATATATCTCTTGTTCATATTACACAACATCGTTCCGGGGCTTTCCTCTCATCTATCTGTTCGAGATTTTCCGGGTGAACAATCACCCTTATTACCAGTATTTGTGGTACTTATCCAGAGCGTTTCGGAGCAGAAACCGCCGAAAATTTCTGGGCTAGCCTATAACCCTCTACACTGCCAAAGTCTAACGATCTGAGTGCACGGGTGCGTTCAGGTCATATTGCTCTTCATAAGCTGTGCATCAGGAGGTGCGCAATGGAAAACGGCCTTTTCGACCGTCTGGAACAAAAAGGAATTTCACGAAGAGACTTCATGAAATTCTGCGGCTACATCACAGCCACCCTGGGCCTTTCCGCCGCATACGTGCCGAGGGTAGCCGAGGTCTTCGCCGCAGGCAAACAGAGGCCAGCCGTTATCTGGCTCCACATGGCCGAGTGCACCGGGTGCTCCGAGGCGCTGCTCAGGTCCATGTATCCCTGGATTGACGAGCTGGTGCTGGAGATTCTCGCCATCGAGTACCACGAGACCATCATGGCCGCGGCGGGCCGCCAGGCGGAGGAGCAGCTCGAGTACGCGCTCAACAAGTACAAGGGCAAGTTCATCTGCGTGGTGGAGGGCGCGATTCCCACCAAGGACCGCGGGATCTACGGCAGGGTGGGCAAACACACCATGCTCGAGCTCGGGAAGAAGGTTACCAAGGAGGCCCTGGCCACCATCACCATCGGCAACTGCTCGTCCTTCGGAGGGGTCCAGGCGGCCAAGCCCAACCCCACCAACGCGAAGTCCATTGACGACGCGCTGGGCATCAAGTCCGTCAAGATCGCGGGCTGTCCGCCCAACCCCGTCAACTTCGTGGGCACGGTGGTGAACTACCTCCTTTTGGGCAAGCTCCCGGCAACGGACAGCTACGGAAGGCCGCTCTTCGCCTACAGCAAGACGGTCCACGACCAGTGCCCCAGAAGGTCGCACTACGAGGCCGGAGAGTTTGTCACCCAGTTCGGCAGCGAGGAGGCGGCCAAGGGATGGTGTCTCTACGAGATGGGCTGCAAGGGTCCCGAGACCTACAACAACTGCCCCATCGTAAAGTTCAACGACGGCACCTCCTGGCCTGTGGAGGCGGGGCACCCGTGCATCGGCTGCTCCGAGCCCAACTTCTGGGACCAGATGGCCCCCTTCTACGAGCAGAAGTAGGGACGCGTTAATCCCAAATTGCAAAGGGAGGAATGAGAAATGGCCAAGAAGGTCGTAATCGATCCGATAACAAGGATTGAAGGACATTTAAGAATAACGGTTGAGGTGGAGGGCGGCAAGGTCAAGGATGCCTGGTCTTCGGCCCGGCTCTTCCGCGGCCTCGAGATAATCCTCAGAGGACGCGATCCAAGGGACGCCGCGCTGATTACCCAGCGCGCGTGCGGGGTCTGAACTTACGTCCATCAACTGGCCTCGGTGAGGTCAGTAGACGATGCGGTGGGGCTCACCATCCCGGACAACGCCCGCATCCTGAGAAACCTCCTCATGGGCGCGCAGTTCCAGCAGGACCATCTGGTCCACTTCTACCACCTCCACGCGCTGGACTGGGTGGACGTGGTGAGCGCGCTCAAGGCCGACCCCAAGGCAACGGCCACGCTCGCGGACAACGTCTCCGACGCGCCCTTCGGCGGCGTCACCTACTTCAAGGGAGTTCAGAACAGGCTGAAGACCTTCGTGGATTCCGGGCAGCTCGGCCTGCTCTCCAATGCATACTGGGGCCACCCGGCCTACAAGATGCCTCCCGAGGCGAACCTCATGGCCGCGGCCCACTACCTCGAGGCGCTCAGGATGCAGGCCAAGTCCATGAGGATGCACGCGATCTTCGGCGGCAAGAACCCCCATCTGCAGACCGTAATCGCGGGCGGCATCACCTGCGTGAAGGACATGCTCTCCCCGGACAGGCTCGCGGAGTTCCTCTACACCTGGAAGGAGATGCAGGACTTCATAACCAAGGTCTACCTGCCGGACGTGCTCGCGGTGGCCTCCTTCTACAAGGACTGGGCCGCGATAGGCGGCACCGCCAACTTCCACGCGTGGGGCGAGTTCCCCGAGACGGCCAACGAGCCCGAGTCCCTCTACATGCCCAGGGGCGTGATCTTCAAGAGGAACCTCGCGGGGGTCAAGATGGCCGAGGAGTCCAAGGTCACGGAGCACATCCACCACGCGTGGTACAAGGGCAGCAGGTTCAAGCACCCCTACGACGGCGAGACCAACCCCGTGAATCCCAAGAGGGCAGGCAAGCGCCCCTACTCCTGGTTCAAGGCTCCCCGCTACGAGGGCGAGCCCTGCGAGGTGGGCCCGCTGGCCAGGTGTTTGGTGGCCTACGCGAAGGGCCACAAGGACATAAAGGCCAACACCGACTACGTGCTGGGCAAGCTCGGCGTCGACACTTCTGCGCTCTTCTCCACCCTGGGCAGGACCGCGGCCAGGTGCATCGAGACCGTGGCCATAGGCGCGAGGATGGAGAGCTGGTTCCTCGAGCTGATAGGCAACATCAAGAAGGGCAACACCGCGACCTTCACCCCCTACGAGATGCCAGACAAGGCGAGGGGCGTGGGTCTCAACGACGTGCCCAGAGGCTCTCTCGGCCACTGGATAAACATCGAGGACAAGAAGATCGAGAACTACCAGCTGGTGGTGCCCTCCACCTGGAACCTGGGCCCCAGAGACGAGAAAGGCAAGCTCGGCCCGGTGGAGGAGGCTCTCATCGGCACCCCCATCGCGGATCCGAAGAGGCCGCTGGAGGTGCTCCGCACGGTCCACTCCTTCGACCCGTGCGTCGCGTGCGGTGTGCACGTCATAGACCCCGACTCCAACGAGGTCTACAAGTTCAAGGTGCGCTAGGATAAATTGAAAAGCGAACGGGGGTGCGGCGTGGCCTGCACCCCCTTTACATGTTAGACTGGCTCATGGCGGATTTACCCCGGATAAAGGTGCTGGGCGCGGGCAACCTCATCATGCATGACGAGGGGGTGGGCGTCCAGGTGGTGCACCGGCTCATGGAGCGCTACGAGTTTCCCGAGAACGTGGAGCTGGTGGACGGAGGCACCCTCGGGCTCAGGCTCCTCAACGTGATCACCGACGCGGACCATCTCATACTCATCGACGCGGTGAAGCTGGGAGAGCCGCCCGGCACTCTCCACCGGTTCGGCGGGGACAAGCTCCCCTACCGGGTGCTCACCAAGACCTCCATGCACCAGGTGGACCTCATCGAGGCGTTGACCATGGCCGCGCTCATTGAGGACGAGAGGCCCGGGGATATCGTGGTCATTGGGGTGGAGCCCAAGGATATCGAGCCCTGGGGCACCGACCTCTCCAAAGAGGTGGCCGCGGTCTTCGATAAGTTAGTGGGCATGGTGCTCGAAGAGCTTACGAGACTGGGCGTTCAGGCCAAGGAGGCGGAAAGTGTGCCTGGCCAGACCGGCTAAGGTCATAGAGATACAGGACGAGATGGCCACGGTGGACGTGGGCGGCATCACGAG
>JARFUL010000270.1 GCA_029289015.1 Syntrophobacteria bacterium
AGCCAGCCGGAATCCGAGAGGAAGTAGAGGGTGTGGCCCACCACCACGTTTTTGCCCCACCTCCTGAGGAGATTGGGCACCACCTCCACCTGGCTGACCCCCGTCCACCTGCCGTTTACCTGGATCATGGACACGTCCCCCGACTCGTTGACCCGGTACTGGATGCCGTGGGCGTTGAGCGCGCGGACCACGAACGCGTTCTTCATGGCCTTGACCTGCTCGGCCCGCTCGAGCATCGCCCTTCCCTGGGGATCGGACTGGCCGCAGAGGGACGCGGGCACCTGAAGCGTCAGCGCCAAAAGCGCGGCCGCGGCCAGTAGTCCCTTCATGATTTTCATGATCCTGGGCCCTCCTTTTTCTCCTGGCATCGGGGCTCGGAGGAGACGACCTTGATCTTGATGTTACCTATGAGTTCGGAGATCTTGAGGGACGCGAAGAAGTCCGGGCCCTGGGTGAGCTTGATGTGGGTCGCGTCCGCGGTGAGCTGGCCGAAGGTGGGGTCCACCGCGCGCCAGCGGCCCTCCGCGTAGGTCTCGGCCCACGCGTGGTAGAGAAAACCCCTGTCCTCGAGGTAGACCAGCCCGGAGACCACCCTGGTGGGCAGGTTGAGGGCCCTGGCCAGCGCGGTGTAAAGGAGGGTGTGGGCCTGGCATTCCCCCTTCCTGTCCTTGAGCACGGCCAGCGCGGAGAAGGAGTCCTCGTAGGAGTTGATCACATTCCTGTCCACCCACCTGGCCAGCCGGTCCACCAGTTCGGACTCGGTCTCCGCGCCCCGGGCTATCTCTTCGGCTTTGGCCTTGATCTCAGGGTTGTCCGACTCCACCGACGGGGTGGGAAGCACGTAGATGATCCTCTCCTTCTCGTCTATCTTGCCGGCCAGGTCCGAGCTGCTGTTGATGTCCACGAAGAACCTGGTGGTCTCCTCCGCCACCTGGGCGGTCTGGCGGCCGTCGGTGATCGCGTCCATCTTCTCCTTGAGGCCCGAAATCTCCACCGAAAGGAGCGTGGTCTCCCTGGGGCAGGGGATATCCCTGTCCGTCTTTATCCTGCTTATGTTGAGCACCAGCTCCTTTTTGCTGAGCGCCGCGCTGGCCAGGTAGCCCTTCGCGACCCTTTCGCTCTCCGGGTAGCGGATGAGCACCCCGCCCACGGTCCTCTCCAGCAGGGTCAACCCCTTGGGGCTCACCCAGGAGGTGGACTTGACCCCTGCCACCCTGCTCACGACCTTGTAGCCCGCGCCGGCGAAGAGGTCGGGGTTCTTCATCAGATAACCCACCTTCTGGGTGGCCCTGGTCAGCACTACGTGTTCCGCGTTGAAGATCAGGTAGGAGTACTCCTTTCCCTCGATGAGGCCGTTGAACACGGGGTAGAACTCCAGCGCGACCTCGGGGTAGAGGGCCTCCTTGAGGGGATAGCTCCTCTTGGTGGTGGCGCCGGCCACTGTTATCTGGGCGTTGAACACACCGTTCTCGACCCTGCCCACCACCTTTTTGAACTTCTTCCCCAGCCGCTCTTCCCACCTCATGGAGACCAGCCTGAGGCGGGCGTCCACCGTGTCCCAGGACATGATGCTTATCCTCTGGTCCACCCCCATGAAGCGGATGTGAAGATGCCCCTCCGCGAATATCTCGTAGAGCCCGTCCTCTATCTTTGATACCTTGTAGTGGGTGAAGCCCACCCTCTCGCCGGTGAAGACCAGGCCGAACCAGGCCTCCTTGTAGAAGAACCTGTCCAGGGTGTCCACCGGCACCACCGCGGCGAAGGGGATCACCCTTTCGAACCGCATCCCTGCGCACCCGGAAATCGCGATGATGAGGAAGAGTAAGATAGATGGCTTAAGGAGTCTCTTCATGATGGTTGGGGACCTCGCATTTGAGATGATAACCTAACACCCGGCAGTTGGGCTTGTAAATAAGTAATTGACACCGCTCCGCCGGGGGTCTGATAATACAAAGGCTCTCGCCGGGCGGCTTGAGCCGCTGGATTCCGCTTGTGAGGAGGTCTAAAGAATGTCCCGGTGGGTTTTCCTTTTTCCAGGCCAGGGCTCCCAGTACGTGGGCATGGGCGCCGACCTCGTGGAGTCGTTCGGCCGGGCCAGGGAGCTCTTCGACCTGGCTGACGACACCCTGGGCTACAGGATCTCCGAGGTGATACTCAAAGGGCCCGACGAGCTGCTCACCCGGACCGACAACGTCCAGCCCGCGCTCTGTCTCGTGAGCATCGTTCTCTTCGAGCTTCTAAAGGAAAAGGGCATCACACCTAAGGCCGCGGCAGGGCACAGCCTGGGGGAGTACGGCGCGCTCTACGCCGCGGGGGTGCTCACCCTGGAGGAGACCCTGAGGCTCACCCGTTTCAGGGGGCGGGCCATGCAGGAGGCCGCGGACAAAAAACCCGGGGGCATGGCCGCAATCATGGGCCTCTCCATGGACAGGCTCGAGGAGGTGCTCCAATCCTCGGGCGCCGAGCTGGCCAACCTGAACTCCTCTGCGCAGATCATAATCTCCGGCCCAAAAGAGGCCCTGGAAAGGGCCGTGGCCGGGGCCAGGGAGAGGGGCGCGAAGAGGGTGGTACCGCTCAACGTCTCTGGGCCGTGGCACAGCTCCCTGATGGAGGACGCGGCCCGGGCCCTGGCCCGGGAGCTTGCCGGGGTCGAGTTTTCAGAGCCCGCGCTCCCAGTGGTGAACAACGTGGACGCGGCCTATCTCGAGAGCGGCGAAGACGCGAAGGACAAGCTCGCGCGCCAGGTCATAAGCCCCGTGCTCTGGCAGAGCTCCATGGAGCTCCTGGTCAGGGACGGCTACGGCCCCTTTTTGGAGGTGGGCCCCAAGAGGGTGCTCACCGGGCTTATGCGGAGGATCCACAGGGAAGCCGAGCTCTACAATGTCGAGGATGTTGAGTCCCTCCGTGGGTTCATCGCGGGCTTCGGAGGGGGATGAGCATTGCGGGAGATTCCCCTGGACATCCCGGGCCCGGGCCCGACCCTCAGCGCGGCCCTCACCGTGCCGGAGCTGAAGAGGTGGCCCCTGGTGATCCTGTGCCACGGGTATCTCTCCCACAAGGACTCGTCCAAGTACCGGCTCATGGCCGGGTCTCTGGCCCGGGAGGGGCTGGCCTCCCTCAGGTTCGATTTCAGGGGCTGCGGGAGCTCCGGGGGCGAATTTTTCGAGTCCGTGCCCTCCGCCAGGCTGAAGGACCTCTTCCGGGCCCTGGACGCGGGCCGCAACCTGGACGGCTTCAGCGGGCGGATGGGCATCATGGGCGGCTCTCTGGGCGCGTATCTCGGCTTTCTGGCCGCGGCAAGGGACCAAAGAATCGCCGCGGTGGCCCTTTGGTCCTGCCCTGCGGACCTCGGTCTCCTCGGCGCGAGAGCCGGGGAGAGGGGGACCGAAAGGCTCATGGACGACATAAGGGGGTTGCCGCCGGTCCGAAGCGCGGGGCCCGGGGCTCCGGGGATCGTGGTTCACGGGGAAAAGGACGAGCTTGTGCCCGTTGCCCACGGCATTTGTGTATATATGGCCTTAACAACACCCAAGCGGCTTGCTATATTGGGGGGGGCCGACCACCGGATCGCGGATCAGGAGATACGGCTCAGGGCCACGCGAATGACCGTAAACTGGCTCAAAGGGCTCTTGGAGGAGAACTAAAAGGAGCAGCAAAACATGCCCAGGATACGAGGTAGTGCGCTGAGGTTGTGGATCGCGGCGGTGGTTGCCGTCTCTCTTCTCTTCGGAGGCCACCTGGCCGCGCGGGAGGAGACAAGGGCCGCGGTGGTGGACGGAGTGACCATCCCCAAGGCGAAGGTGGAGACCGCGATACGGTTCTACAAGATGGCCGCGGCATCCTCGGGCCGCGGGGTGAGCCCGGGGGAGGAGTCCAAGATGAGGGAGGAGATGCTGGAGAGGCTCATTGTGGACCAGCTTCTCTATGCCGAGGCCTCCCGCCGCAAGATCAAGGTCTCGGGCAAGGAGATCGACAAGGCTCTGGTAGAATTCAAGAAGCGCTACCGGATCAAGAGCGAAAAGGAGTTCAAGAGCCTCCTGAAACGCATCCACAAGAGCCCCAAAGCGCTCAGGGAGGACACCCGCAGGCAGCTAATGCGCTACAAGCTCCTGTCCAATAAGGTGGCCCCCAAGGCCAAGGTGAGCGATAAGGAGGCCGAGAAGTTCTACAGGGACAACGTCAAGAAGCTCTTCACCAGTCCGAAAAAGGTGAGGATATCACAGATATTCATGGTGCTTCCCCGGGGGGGCAAATACCAGGAGAAGAAGAGGATCAAGTCGGAGCTCGAGAATATCCGCAGGCAGATCTCCAGGGGCAGGTCCTTTGCGAAGATGGCTAAACGCTATTCCCAGGACCCAAGCGCCAAGGAGGGCGGAGACCTGGGATACTTCACCGAGAAGGAACTCTCCAGGGAGCTGACCAGCGTGGTCTTCTCCATGAATAAGGGTGAGATGAGCAGGGTGCTGGAGACCTCCAGGGGTTACCACCTGATCAAGGTCACCGACCTCCAGAAGCCCAGGACCATTCCCTTCAAGGAGGTCAAGGTCCAGGTCAAGCGCCACCTGGGAGCGGGTAAGTGGTCCAAGGCCATGAGCAGTTTCCTAAAGGGCCTGATGGCCAAGGCGAAGATAAAGAGGTTCATGTAGACTCCCGCGTCTATTTTTGGATAGCTGGGAATGGAAGGCCCCGGGCTCCCGGGGCTTTCTTACGTGGAGGAGAACAGGCGGAGCGCGCTCTTTACGGCCCTTCCGGTAAGGCGCAGGGTCTTGTTCCGGCTCTTTTGGCCCGCGACCAGGGTTATGTCGCTCTTCAGGCACTTAAGAGCCTTCGCGACGAAGCTGACGAGGGACTTGTTGGCCTTGCCCTCGTGCGCGGGCCCGGTGACCCGGACCTTGAGCCTGTCGCCCGAAACACCGTCCCACCCGGACCTGGACGCTCGGGGGCTTACCCTGAGCATCAGGTAGAGCTCTTTTCCTTTTAGAGAAAGAAAGCCCGGCAGGTCACGGCTTGCTGTAGGGCGGGTTGAAGAGGGAGAGCTTTCCCTGGGCCTCCTTGTCTTGGTCACTTTCAAGCTCCAGAAGCTTGAGGTGGGAGTCAATCATCCCTTTGAGCTTTGTCCTGAAGATCACCTTGTGCCTGGACAGTTCCTCCATCTCATCCTGGAGAGTCATGAGCTTCCTGTGCGCGTTGGTCATGATCTTCTCAGCCTTCAGCTCCGCCTCCGAGATGATGATATTGGCCTGCTTCTCCGCGTTTGCCTTCATCTGCTGCGCGGTCTTCTGCGCGGCCAGGATAGTGTCTTTGAGGAGCCCCTCGCGGTCCCGGAAGTCGGAGATGGTGTTGTTCTTTCTGCTGAGCTCGCCCTTGAGCGTGTCCAGGCTTCTGAGGAGACTGGAGGCCAGGTCGGCCACCTGCTGGAGAAACGCGGCCACCTCACGGGGGTCGACCCCCCTGAATGTCCGCCTGAATTCCTTATGCTGTATGTCCAAAGGGGTCAGTTCCACGGTTATCTCCTTTGTAGAGATTTATTATCTGTTCGGAAAGTGATTAGAATCTAGCAATAACTTTTAACAAAGTCAACAAGTTACGATGTAAAGATGGATTTTCGCAAAACTTCGCCCACCGGGCTTCCCGCAACTTTATATAGGTATTTCAATATGTTGGAAGAAACAGGGGCCGATTGCCAGTAATGCTGGAGGGTAACCCCGCGCGGCAAAAATGATGAGCCCCCGGCCGAAAGACCGGGGGCCGGCTCGCGCCCCCCCACCATCCCAGGGGCGCTTATGCCGATATATGGTTATGGGTAAATGAGCTGCTTTTAGCCATTTTGAGGGGACGGGGCTACCTGAAGCCGAGCTGCTTTTTCAACTGGCGTATCTTCCTGGTGTAATATTTCATACATCTCTTGACGTATCTCCTGCATTCCCTGGGGTTCCTGAAGTCGCCTCTGG
>JARFUL010000271.1 GCA_029289015.1 Syntrophobacteria bacterium
CTTTGTCCCTGGGCTCGAACCGCACAACCTCTATGCCCGCCGCGCCTTTTATCCTCGGGTCTTCCCGGGTGATGTTCACCGCGCCACAAAGGGTGCACCTAACGGTTCTGTCCCCCGACTCCGAAGCCAGCACATACCGGATGAACCCCGGGTCCCCGGGCTGGGCCTCAAAAAGTACGTGGCCGCAGCAAAGGCACTTTACCTCGTCCATGCTCAACTCTCCTTGCTTGCTCCGCAGGCCATTATACCCGAAAACGCGTCACTCCATATGTGCTCATTTCCCCCAGCCGGCGCTGCCGGCTTACAATGGCTCAAGGGAGGTTACGTTGAGGGAGACCGCGCCGAACTCCTCCTCGACCCTTCCCTCCACAATGAAGGGCCGGGAGAAGCCGAGCCTCTGGCAGAACCTCCTGTACGCGGCGGGAAAGAGCGTGGCCTCGAAGATCGCGGTCTCGTCCTCCAGGCTCACGAACTCCATGGGCTCCCCGGTTTTTGTGAGGACCTGCTTTGCGGTCACCGGATAGCCCGCGACCCGGACCCTTTGGCCCACGTGCCGGGGGAGGTGCGCGGCTCTTATGGGTTTGGGCCTGAGGCTTTCGATCTTCTCCCGAAAGGGCTCAAGGGGATGGCAGGAGACCGGAAACCCCAGGGTTTCCACCTCCTGGGAGAGCTTCAGCGCGGCGGGCAGGTCGCCCCTTGGCAGGTTGGGAGCGCTCTTGAGGGGCAGGGAGCCCGCGTCCGCGTCGGTGCGCAGCCACCAGGCCATGCCCACCCTGCCGGGCCCTTTGCCGATGGAGTCCAGCGCGCCGGCCTTGAGGAGCAAGAGCCCGTCGCTGAGCCCGGGCCCCACCCTGGCCATGAAGTTGGCGAAATCACGGAACCTCTCCCTTTTCCTCTCTCGTAGGATCTTTTCAAGGCACTTTACAGAGAGCCCCTTTATCTGGGAGAGCCCCACCCGGACGGCTCCCTCTTTGCCGGTGTACTCCCTTCGGCTTTCGTTCACGTCGGGGCCGAGGACCTTGAGCCCCATCCTCTCGGCCTCCGACAGATAGGCCCTCGGGTGGTAGTAGCCCCCGCGGTTGGCTATCACCGCGGCCATGAACTGCGCGGGGAAGTGGGCCTTGAGAAACGCGGCCTTGAAGCTCACCAGCGCGTAGCTGGCAGAGTGGGGCTTGCAGAAGGAGTAGCCCGCGAAGGACGATATCATGTCCCACAGCGCGTCGATTACCTTTGGTGAAAAGCCCCTTTGGGCCGCGCCTCGGTAGAACTTCTCCTCTTGCTCCCCAACCTTCCTCCGGCTCTTTTTGGAGAGAATCTTCCTGAAGATGTCCGCGTCCTGCTCGCTGAACCCCGCGGCCTCCACCGCTACCCTCGCGATGTCCTCCTGGTAGACCATGATGCCTAAGGTCTCGGCCAGTATCTCCTCCACCTTCGGGTGGAGCGGGGCCCAACTTCCACCCCTCAGCCTTCTAACGTACTCCAGGATGAACCTGTTGGCTGCGGGCCGGATGATGGACGACAGGATCACGAGCTGCTCGTAGTCGCCGCTTTGGCACATGGCAAGGAGCCTCCTCATCGCGGGCGACTCCACGTAGAAGACCCCCATGGTGCACCCTTCCTTTACGAGCGCCCGGGTCTTGTTGTCATGCAGCGGGTCGAGCCGGGAGTAGGGGATATCTATCCCCGGGTTCTCCCTCAAGGCCGCCAGCGTGTCCCGGATCACGGCCAGGGTGCGGTTGCCCAATAGGTCTATCTTCACCAGCCCCCGGGCCTCGGCGCCGTCCTTGTCCCACTGGATGAGGTCCACTCCTTTCGGGGAGACTTGGACAGGCACGTAGCTTGAGACCTTGTCCGGGGTCACCACCACCCCGCCGCAGTGGGTGGACATGTGCCTCACGAACCCCCTGAGCCGTGACGCGATGGCAAGTATCTCGGGCCAGGGGTCCGGGAGCTCGATCCCCCTGAAGAGCGGATGTTCGTCCATCCTGGCCCGGATGGAGGAGGGGCCGGTGTACCCGGAGAGCCTTCTCGTCACCTCCTTTATCTCCGCTGGCGGTATGCCGAAGACCTTGGCCGCTTCCCTCAGAGCGCCCCGGGCCCGAAACCCCACGTGGTTGGCCACCGCAGCCACGTTCTCCTCGCCGAACCGCGCGCGAACGTAGCCGAGCACGCTGGCCCGCTCGTCCCAGGGGAAGTCCACGTCTATGTCAGGCAGGTCCTCTCTCCCTTCGTTCAAAAACCGGGAGAACATGAGGTTGTGCCTGATTGGGTCCACGTGGGTGATGCCCAGAAGATAGCTCACCAGGGACGCGGCCGCGGAGCCTCTACCGCAGGTTATGGGAAATCTGGCGACAATGTCCGCGACCACCAGGAAGTAGTCCGCGAACCCCTTCTCGCGGATCAGCGCGAGCTCCGATTCCAGCCGCGCGAGCACCTTGCGGAGCGGCCTCCTGTACCGCCGCTCCATCCCTTTGATGCAGAGCCTCCTCAGGGTCTCGAAGCTCTCCTCCTCCCCCGGCCACCGGGGGAAGACCTCGCGCCTCACCCCCCAGTCGAACGCGAGACTCCGGGCGAGGCTGGCCGCGCGCTCCACCGCGTCTGCCGCGTAGGGAAAGGAGAGCGCGATCTCATCTGCGCGTTTGAGCCAGGCCCCCCGGGGGGCCAGCTCACCCGCGGGCACCCTGTCCAAAGTGGTGTTCAGGTCCATGGCTCTCAGCGCGCGGTGGAGCTCGAAGTCGCCCGGCCCCAGAAGATAGACCCCGCCGGTGGCCACCGCGGGGATGGAGAGATAGCGGGCCGCGTTGATTGTCGCTCGGGACCGGTCTCCGGCAAGCAGCTCCGCGAAGAGACCCGGCCTCGGGCCCAGCGCGCTCAAAAGCTCAACGTCGGGGCTCAGGACCACGCACCCGGGAAAGCCCTGGCTTAGCTCCCTTGTGAGGGAGAACCCCTCTTTGTCCCTGTGGAGCCCGGTCAAAAGCCCGGTGATGCGCGTGTAGCCGCGGTCGTTTTTCGCGAGGATGACGGCCTCGGCGTCCGGCCCCAATACGTGCGCGCCCACTATGGGCACTATCTGGTGTCTCTTTGCCGCGTCGAGGAAGAGGGGCAGGCCCCAGAGCCCGTGGGTGTCGGTGAGCGCGAGGTGGGAATAACCGAGTTCCTTGGCCCTGAAGACCAGCTCTTCCGGCGACCCGGTGCCCCGCATGAAGGTGTAGCGGGAGTGGACGTGGAGGTGGGCGAACTCCATGTTATACCTCTGACAACC
>JARFUL010000272.1 GCA_029289015.1 Syntrophobacteria bacterium
GTTTCTTGTTTCTATATTCACTTAAACATGTACTAGCTAAGCATATGTCATTAAAGGCCATCATTAAGCGAATGATTACGCTAGCTTCATCGCCAGCATATTGTAACCTTCTAAGGTCTAAAAATCTTGTCCTTGTTGTTGACATAACTAATAAATCTGCAAATTATTCTTCAGAATTTAATAACTCACCCGCTCTAACCGCGGCCGGCCCGAACCTCTCCCGTATCTCCTCCATGGCCTCCTCCAGCCTCCTTAGCCTCTTCTTCTCCTCGGGCTCGCCGAAGAGCTCGAGCTGGAGGCCAAGGCCGGCCCCCTCCAGCGCGCTCACCCCCACGCCCACGAGCCGGACGCCGGAGGAGACATCTTCTTTGTCAAGGAGGCCGGAGGCCGCGGCCTCTATGTCCGCCGCGAGGTCGGTGGAGGAGTCCAGCGACCTGGTCCTGGTCTTGAGCGTGAAATCCGCGCTCTTGAGCTTCAGGGTCACCTTCCTCCCCCTGAGCCCCTTCTTCTTCAGCCTCCGGGCCACCTGCCGGGCCCTTTCGGCAAGCACCTTCTTCAGCTCGCGCTTCTCGCTCAAATCTTCCGTCAAGGTGGCCTCCGAGCTCACCGACTTGGGGCCCCCGTATTCCTTGAGGCCCACGGCTCCCCCGCCAGCAGCAAGGCGAAAGAGCACCTCCCCGAACTTGCCGAACCAGGAGTAGAGCTTTTTCAGCTCCACCTTTCTTAGGTCGCCCGCACTCCTTATGCCCCTGGCCCTGAGCTTCTCCTCCACCCTGCCCCCCACCCCGGGGAGCGCTCCCACCTCGAGCGGAGTGAGAAACTCGTCCACCCCTTCGGGGTCCACCACCATGAGCCCGTCCGGCTTGGCCAGGGAGGAGGCCAGCTTCGCTATGACACGGTTGGGCCCTATGCCCACGGTGCATTTTATCCCCGATTCGGCGAGCACCCGTGCCTTTATCTTTCTTCCCGCGTCCCGGGGAGGGCCGTGGAGCCTCCTGGTGCCGCTGAGATCGAGGTACGCCTCGTCTATGGAAACCTGCTCCACCTGGGGGCTCATCGCGCCGAGGGCCTCCATAACCCTCTGGGAGACCTCCTTGTAGCGGGACATCCGAACCGGGAGGTATACCGCGTGGGGGCAGAGCTCCCGGGCCCTGAACATGGGCATCGCGGACCGGACCCCGAAACCCCTCGCCTCGTAGCTGGCGGAGGAGACCACCCCCCGCTGGGAGAGCCCGCCCACGATCACCGGGCTGCCCCCGAGCTCCGGGTTGTCCAGCACCTCCACCGCCGCGTAGAACGCGTCCATGTCCACGTGCGCGATGATCCTCGCGTCTTCAAGGACCATGACCCAGGCTCCCCTTCTGAAAAGCGCATTTTCCCAGATTATAATGTTTTGGGCGGGCTGGCAAAAGAAGAATGGAGCGGAACCAGCCGCCCCTCTACCCCGTGGCACCGGGCCTCTCACCCCTGGCGGGCCTTCATATGAGCACGAGCCGCGCCACCTCGCCGAGGGCCGCGGACCGGGCCGCACGGGCCACCCTCTCCAGGTCGCCCGCGGGGTCCACCCGGGAAAGCTCTTTCAGAGGGAAAAACCTCAGGTCCGCCGCGTCGGAGCCGGGTCTGGGCTCCCCGGACTCCACAAGGCACAGGAAGTCCCAGATCAGGTAGTGGTACATGACCCTTCCCTCCCCGTCCCTGTATATCCTCTCGGCCAGGGCCACCGGCGGGCCCACCCGGACATTGAGGCCGGTCTCCTCCCCCACCTCCCTGGCCACCGCGTCTACGAGCCGCTCCCCCACCCTCACCGCTCCCCCGGGGAAGGACCATATCCCCTCTGAAGGGGGTCCTCCCCTCTTGATGAGCAGGACCTCGTCGCCGCGCAGCACCACGCCAGCCGCGGCCAGAACCGGGGAGCGCGGGTATTCACGTCCGTCTTTTTCCATGTCATTAAGAGAGTGAGGGCATGCGGGCTTAAGCCGGTAAGGACCTTTTTTAGGGAGAGCCGATGACCTTTTGGACCTGGGAGTTTATCGCGTTGTAGATGTCCTGGTCGGTGCCGAATATGTCCACCACGGACTTGTGATCAATGAGCTCCTCAAGGACGAACGCGGTGAGGAAGAGGGAGACGAAATGGGGACGGGATACCACATCGCGGAAGGGGGCCACCTGATATTGAAGCTCGAACTCGTCCCCCCGCAGGAGAACGTCGATGGCCTTTAGGAGCTGGACTTCAACGTCCTTCTTCGAGGTTATCTCGAGGAGCTTGTCCTCCACGAGCTTCACGGTCAAATGGTTTATGAGGTCTTCCTTCTTCTCCCAAAGGATATTGAGAACCCTGGAGCGCTCCAGCTCTTTGGCATGGTCCAGGCGGGAGACCACCTTTGCCTCGCGTATGTTGGGTCTGTATTCCCTAGCCATACACGAAGAATAAACCCGCGCCTGGCCTAAGGCAAGTAAAAATATTCATAAAATACGCGTAAGGCAATAACAGGCCCGGCCAGGGTCGCGGCAAAGGCTGGCCCAAAACCGAGGTCCGGGTTAAAATCCTTACATCACGCGTCCCGGGGGAGCACTAAAATGCTGAAGAGCCACACTATGCTCGCGCTGATCTGGATACTGTGGTGCGGGTTTCACTCTTTGCTTATCACCCCGGAGGTCACGGGGCTCGCCCGGAGGCTGCTCGGGGAGCGGTTTCACTACTATCGCCTCGCGTACTCCCTCTTCAGCCTCGTCACCATTGCCCCGGTTCTCCTCTACGAATACTCCCTCGCGTCCCCTCGGCTCCTATCGTGGTCCGGGGGTCTCGCTCTTGTGAGGTGGCCCGTTCTCTTTTTGGGCATTGTGGTGGGCGCGTCCGCCGCGAGGCTCTACGGACCGCTCAACCTCTTCGGGCTTAGGGTTCTATTGGGCGGCGGCAGGGGTCTGGAGGACTCCCTCATCACGGAGGGCAT
Organism: Syntrophobacteria bacterium; assembly: GCA_029289015.1. GTDB lineage: Bacteria > Desulfobacterota > Syntrophobacteria > JARFUL01 > JARFUL01 > JARFUL01. Next base: position 2,952 of record JARFUL010000272.1, read on the forward strand.
CCTCGGGAAGATCCGCCATCCCCTGTACCTCTCGGGCATCCTGATACTTTGGACCTCAAGGTCCGTGACCCTGGCCCGCGCAACCACCGCGGCGGTGCTCTCCGCGTACCTCGTCGCGGGCGCGCTCCTGGAGGAGAGAAAGATCGCGGCCCGTTTCGGCAGGGAGTACATCGACTACATGGCCCGGGTGCCCCGGTTCATACCCGTGGACTGGGTTAGAAGGAAGATCTTCGGGGGATAGGCCCTTTTACCCGCGCGGCGCGGCCCTTGCCTCCTCAGCGGTCCTCTTCACAAGGAGGTGCACGAGCAGGTAGACCAGGGGCGTGTCCAGGACCGCGAACGCGAGCTTGATTACCCACTGCCCCCAGATGAGGGGCACCACGGGCATCACTCCCCAGAACGCGATGGATATGAAGACCGTGGAGTCTATGAGCTGGCTCAGCGCGGTGGAGAGCGTGTTCCTCAGCCAAAGGTGCCTGCCCGAGGTGACCCGGCTCAAAAGGTGGAATATCCAGACGTCGTGGTACTGGCTGAGCAGGTAGGCCAGGAGGGAGGCCACCATTATCCGGCTGGTCTGGCTCAGCAGCTTGGAGAAGGCCTTCTGGTCCTTGAAGAAGGGAGCAGGGGGCAGAAGAACCGCCGCGTAGGCAAAGACCAGGGCCACCACGAGCGCGAGGAACCCCGCGGTCACCACCCTCCTCGCGGGCTCCTCGCCCCAGGTCTCGCCCACCACGTCGGTGATCACGAAGGTGAGGCAGTAGGCAATGACGCCCGCGGGAACGAAGAGCCCGAAGATGGTGATGATCTTGGCCGCGGTGACGGACGCGATGACGAGGAGCCCCGAAAAGACCGCGACGAGAAGGGGATACACGAGCCCCGGCGGATTGGCCTTTTTAGATATCCCCATGAGAAGCCGCCACCTGGATGGTAATCCCTCCCCTGGGGCGCATCTTCACCTCCACCCGCATGGACTTGGGGCTGGCCGCGTTCACAAGGTCCTCGAGGATCCTGTTGGCCATCTCCTCCGCGAAGACCCCGGAGTTGCGGAAGCTCATGAGGTAGAGCTTCAGGGACTTGGACTCGATGCACCTCTCTTCCGGCGTGTAGCTTATCCGGACCTCGTAGTAGTCGGGCTGCCCGGTGATGGGGCAGAGCGAGGTGACCTCCTCGGTGGAGAAGATGACGAGGTAGTCCCTTTGCCTGTGGCGGTTCGCGAAGGTCTCAAGGAGGTCCGGGTCCAGCTCGTAGCTGTACTCGGTGCGGCCCGGCTTGAGGTGGGTGAGCTCGTCCACTTGGGCTTCCTCCCCGGACGATACGCCTGATTATCTTCTTGAGAAAAATTCGGATCGTCCGATATTGAAATTAACTAAAGTCTATGAGTGAGCTGCGCCCCGGCAAATTCGGGGCTGGGGCTATATTAGCAGAATTTCCCGGCATTACAAAGGGCCGGGTTTTCGTGTGATTCTTCCTTTGCTATGACCCAAGACGCAATATATCTTACTTTATATTTAAAACTATTGATATTGTTAGATAATAATGGAATCCGAGGATGACTTTCGATCTGGAAGAGAAGCTCTACGTCTTTGAGGTGACCCTGGGGTTCCGGTCCAACGGGGAGGAGGTCATCTCCATGCCCTTCCTCGTTTTGGCCGACGACCCGGAGGAGGCGGAGGAGCTGGCCCTTGTCCATTTGAACAGTCTGGACGCGGGGGACAGGTTCTGGGTGGCCGAGCTGAGCGAGCCGGTGGACGCGGGGGAGTTCGACAAGGCCGTGGCCGAAGGGGAGCGGGACCCCTGGCGCCACCTTGAGGAGATGGAGAATTGCGACCTTGTGGAGCTTCTCATGGAGCGCTCCCTCAATTATTGACAGCGACCAAGCCCGCAGGCTAGACCGGAGTGCACCAGTCGTACCTGTCGGGTATCTCCCCGTACTGGATTGCCACTATCTCGTCGAAGAGCCTCTTTGAGAGCTCCCCCGCGACCCCCTCGTTCACCACGATGGTATGGTCCCCGTGCACTATTTCGCCCACGGGCGAGACCACGGCCGCGGTGCCGGTGCCGAAGACCTCCCTGAGCGTGCCCTCCCTGGACGAGGCCACGAGCTCTTCGATGGAGATGGCC
>JARFUL010000273.1 GCA_029289015.1 Syntrophobacteria bacterium
CCGGATCTTTTCCGGGAGCGACGCGTTGGTGTTCATGTTTAGGGTGCCCAGGTCCGTGTTGGCGCGGATAATTTTTAGGGACTGGGCAATGGCTTTAGAGGCGAGAAGGGGCTCCCCCTCGCACCCCTGGCCGAAGCTGGCCACCGGGGAGGGGGCCCTGGCAAAGTGCATGAGCGCGACCTCGGCTATCTCGCCGGGCTCAGGCGTGAAGGTGATCCTGGGCTGGGTCGCGGGGAAGCCGGTCCCTTCGGGCTGATCCGATATGCAGCCCACGCACCGGGCGTTGCACTCCTTGGCCGTGGGCAGGGGCGCCTCCTCCCGTCCCAGAAAGAGGTTCTTCGCGGCCGGGCACCCGTAGGAGAGCGCGCACCTCACGAGGTGCTTGAGCAGCCTGTTCTCCGGGCTCCTCTGGGTGAGCTCCCGAACTCCCGCGGCCACCTCCTCCTCGTGGCCGGGGTGAAACTCCTGCCTTGCCGACGGGTCTACCCTCTTGGCCGCGACCCAGAAGGTGCCGTCCTTCCACCCCACCGCGGTGTATGCAAAGAGCGGCAGCACCGGCGCGTTGGGCCCGGACTCGTAGGCCGCGGTGAGAAGCTGGGTGTGGCCCGGCGCGACAAAGGCCACGGCCGAGTGCACCTCCCCTTCGCGGTGGTGCTCCTCCCTGAGGGTGGCGAACTCGCGCTTTTCCGGGTCGAACCCCACAGGCCGCCTGCCAGGCAGCAAAAAGAGCTCGCTCCCCTCGGGCAGGGGGATGAGCTCCTCCACCAGGGGCGGGGCTGGATTCAAACCCCGCGCGCCGGCCATCCTCAGGCCGGGGAAGTCCATGATACTGCCCCCTGCGTCCGCGTAGACCAGGGCCGGGAGCTCGTGGGCGCGCGAACCCCTTTTGGACAGGCTCACGGCAGCCACAGATACATGACCGCGGGGGAGAGCTCGCCGCCGAGGATCCTCCTCAGCGCGGGCACGTTACCGGCCGCGGCTGGGCTGGGCTTGGAGTAGATGTTGGCCGCGTAGGCCCCGGGCCTGAAGTAGGCCACCACCCGGGCCTCGTCCTTTCCCGCGAGCCTCCTGGCCGCGCTCAACGCGTCGTCCAGGTAGCCCACCTGGTCCACGAGGTGGAACTCTTTGGCCTGGGTCGCGGTGAGGATGCGCGCGTCCGCGATGTCTCTCAGGTCTTGCTCGGTGATCTCCTTTCGGGCCTCCTTTATCCTCGCGAGAAACCTCTTCAGCATCTGGTCGAGAATATTCCCCACCACCTCCTTCTCCTCGCTGGTGATGGGCCTGAAGGGGGACATGATGTCCTTCTTGTCCCCGGTCTTCACCGACTCCTCCTTGACCCCCACCTTCTCCATGAGCCCCGCGAGGTCGAACTTGAGCGCGATGACGCCGATGGAGCCCGTGATGGTGGAGGGGTTGGCCACGATGTAGTCCGCGGCGGTGGCGATGTAGTAGCCCCCGGACGCGGCCACGTCCATGAGGCAGGCCACCACCTTTATGCCCCTCTTCCTTTTGAACTCGATGAGCTCGTGGCGGATCACGTCGCAGGTGTTGACCACCCCGCCGGGGCTGTCTATCTTGAGCACCACCGCGCCAACGTTGTTGTCCTCGGCCGCGAGGTCGAGCTGCTCCTTTATGGAGGCCAGCAGCGTCTCCGGCTCCTTGAGCCCGAAGCCCTCGCGCCGGGGCCTGTCGTGCACCAGCCCCTCCACCGACATGACGAGGATCTTGGCCTCGCCCACGCCCTCGAGCACCACCTCCTCGTAGGGGCCCTTCTCCTTGAGGAGGTCCACGTTCACCAGCATGCACCCCATAAGGAGAAAAAGGACGGCCAAAGTACCGAACAGCCTCATCTATATCACCTCCACCACTAAAGATAACAGAACCCGGTCGCTTTGGAAGGGAAAAACAGATTGCTGCCTTCTGTGCGCGGGAAGGGCAAAATATAAAAGGGAGGAGATAAGCAGTGAAAAGAAAATGCTCTTAGGAAACGAAACTAGCAACTGTAAGTTTAGTTAAACAAAAGATTACGATCCTACATATCGGTATCCTGTAATTCTTTTGAATCGCTTCTTTTGTTTTCCGGGCTGTGGCGGCTCTCGCTGCTTC
>JARFUL010000274.1 GCA_029289015.1 Syntrophobacteria bacterium
ATGAAGGTGACCCTCCTCGCGCCTTCGAGGAAGGATTCGTCCCCGAGATTGCTGCTGAACTCCTCGGCCGTGAGGACCCTTTCGTCCTCCCCGTAGAGGAACTGGCCCCGGGGCTCAAACCGGACGGTCTCCGCCGCGATAACAGCCGCGCCCACGGTGAGGGTCCTTGTTTCGCCGCGCTCTTCCAGACTCACCTCAAACCCGCCGCCGAACCCGGAGACCCCCACCACCCTGGCGTGGGGCGCGGTGGTCAGGAGCGGGCTCCGAAGGTCGCCCTGGTGTCCAAAGTCGGTCTCTTGCCCATCTAAGGGCACCAAAATTGTGGGCACGCCTCCCCCGGCCAGGGCCTGGGCCGCGATAGCGCCCGAATCGCCCCCGCCCACCACCAGGGCCCGCCTGGTGACCGGCACGGAAATCCTCTCCACCGGCCTGGCCGCGAGCACCCCGGAGAGCGCGGCCCCAACTAGGGAGAGCCCCTTTTCGGTGGCCGCGTCCTTTTCATCCTTGTGGACCCAGGCCGAGTGCTCCCGGATGTTGGCCATCTCGCAGAGCGCGGGGTTGATCCCCGCGGCCATTGCCGCGGCCTCGAACACCGGGCCGTGGGTCCTGGGGGAGCAGGCCCCCACCACCACCCTGGTGAGGTCCTCGTCCCGTATTATCCCGGTGATCGCGGCTATGGAGTCAGGGGAGCAGGTAAAGGTGTTTATGTCCACTCGGGCCACCCCCGGCTCGCGCCGGAGGGTTTCGGCCACGGCTTCGAGGTCGAGGACTGACCCTATGTTCACCCCGCAGCGGCACAAAAAGACCCCCACCCGCTCCCGGGCGGCCTCCCGGGCCAGGGGAACCGGGGTCGGGGGCTCGTGTTTTCGATCTTCGGGTAAGATGATCCTTACCGCGCGGGCCGCGGCCGCGGAGCCGGCCAGAACCGCTTCCGGGATGTCCACCGGCCCTGCCGCGCAGCCCACCGCGTAGACCCCCGGCCTGGTGGTGGAGATGTTGTCTTCCGTGGAGACCTCGAGGTAGCCCGTGCGGTCGGTCTCTACCTTGAGCCTCTTGGCAAGCTCCCCGGTGCCCGCGTGGGGCGCGGGGCCCGCGGCCAGCACCGCCATGTCGAAGAGCATTGTCCCCGCATTGCCCCGGCCGTCCATGTAGGCCAGGCCCACCCCTTGCCCGTGCTCCTCGATCTCCGTGACCCTGGCCCTGACGAGCTCGACGCGGTAGCGCTCCCTCGCCCTCCTGAGGTAGCGGTGGAACCCCTTGCCCCCCTCCCTGAGATCGGTGTAGAAGATCGCCGCGCTCTTCACACCCCTCTCCAGCGCGGCCGCGGCCTCCTTGGCCGCGAACATGCAGCAGACCGCGCCGCACTGCGCGAACCCGTGCTCCGGGTCCCTGAATCCCGCGCACAGGACAAAGGCCAGACTCTCCGGGGGGCGGCCGTCCGAGGGCCTGAGCACCTCGCCGGACGTGGGGCCGGTGGGGGAGAGGATCCGCTCGAACTCCGCGGAGGTGACAACGTCTTTCACCCGGCCGTGGCCCAGACTGTCAAGCCCCCGGGGCAGGACGTCCCCCGCGGCCACGGGGCTGAAACCGGTGGCCGCGACCACGGAAGAGACCTGAAGGGTTACGGCCTCGAACCCCTGGTCCAGCCGGATCGCGGAGACGGGGCAGGCCTTCTCGCACTTGTGGCACACCCCCCCCTTCTGGTGGTAGAGGCAGAACTCCCCCTCGATCTTGGGCGCGGGGGGCACCGCCTGGGGAAACGGCTGGTGGATGCACTTGGTCTCCCAGAGGCCGAAGTCGAAGGGGTCCGGGACCTTTACGGGACAGGAGCTTACGCACTCGAGGCACGCGGTGCACGCGTCCGGGTCCACCATCCGGGGCGCGGTGATGAGACGCGCGGTGAAGTTCCCCTCCTCCCCCTCAAGGGAGATGAGGGTGGTGTCGGTGAGGATTGTGACCCGCTCATCCCTCGCGGTGTCGAGCATCCGGGGGGCCAGGATGCACATCGCGCAGTCGTCAGTGGGAAAGGTCTTGTCCAGCCGGGCCATGCCGCCGCCTATGGAGGAGGACTTCTCGGCAATCACCACCTCCACCCCCGCGTTCGCGAGGGAGAGCGCGGCCTCCATCCCTGCAACTCCGCCCCCCACCACAAGGACGCGGCCAACCCTCAGGTTTCTAGTCATCCCTCTTCAATGCCTTCATGGCCGCGGATGTCAGCCCCTCGCCTGTGTCCAAAACCGCCTCCTTCACCAGCTCCCTTCTCAGCTCCTTGAGCAGCTCCTCCGCTTCGGCCAGCCGCCGGGGAAGCTCCTCATCCGCGAACCCTTCCCGGACAGCCATCTCCCTCAGTATCTCCACCACCTCCCCGAACCTCACCCCCTGGGGGCAGCGGAGATAGCAGCGGTGGCACATGAGGCAGTACCAGATAAGAGCCGAGCCCAGGACCTCCTCCTTCGCGCCCCAGAGCACCAGCCTGGCTATCCTGGAGGGGCTGAACCCAACCCCCAGCGCGGCCGCGGGACACACGCCGGTGCACGCGCCGCAGGAGTAGCAGAGCTTAACAGAGTCGCCTCCGGTCTCGCTCAGCACCCGGTCCCTGAAGTCGGAGTCCAGCTCCTTCCAATCGATAAGCTCATCCTTCATGCCGAAGCCCCCTACTCTTCCCCCACCTTCAGAGCGCCGGTGGGGCATGCGGCCGCGCACTTGGAGCACTTCTCCGCCGCCTGGATGGACCTGGTGCACTTTGACTCGTCCAGCACCCGTATCTTTCCGTCTATCACCTTTATGACCATGGGCTCATGGGGTCTGGGCCCCCGCCCCAGCCGCGCCCCGGTCTCCTGGCCCTGCACGAACTCGCACATGGTGATGCATATGCCGCAGCCGTTGCACAGGTCTTCGTCTATGATCGCGCCCATGCCCGGGGGCGCTTCGGCCAGCGCGGCAAGGACCTCCTTGAGCGCGTCTATGTACCCCGCGAACTCCTCGGTGTGGAGCGGGGGACACTCCTCGGGGAGCGCGCTCCTGTTCTTGAGGGCCAGCGCGAAGGACGCGCAGTCCCCGGGGGCGCAGTCACCGCAGTCGGTGCCGGGCAAAAAGGCCAGAAGCTCGTCAACCCCCGACATCGCGGCGAACCTCCTTTATCGGGCTAAAGCTACCGTGGGAAACGGACAGGTTCTCCCTCCTCAAAGAGCCTGGAATGTCGCCCGCGGGCTCCGGGGGCACATCCGTGGCAAAGCAGTAGGTCCGGGTTTCCGGGGAGAGCCCGGTGGGCTGGTAGTCGTCCACCACCAAAACCCCGGACTTGAACAAATAGCGGCATCTCGTCAGGTCGCGCTCCGGGCCGAAGATCGCGACGTCGGCCACCGAGCCCGGCCCCAGGGTGCCCTTTTCCGCGCTAAGCCCCAGACCCGTGGCCGGGATGGTGCGCGTGGCAAGCGCAAACCCGGCCGGGTCCGCACCTTTTAAAACTTCGCTTAAGGTCTTTGCGTCGCCCGACTCGGGCAGCCCGGCCAGCGCGACGGTCCCATCCGGGGGAAGGAGAGGCTCCCCACGCCGCGCGTTAAGGGGGCTGAAGAGCCCTGCCTCCAGTCCCAGCCTGGACCTCGGCCCCGCGACCTCGATGTCTGCGGTGCCCCCGGCTTTAAAAAAGTCTTCAAGGTCCAAAGCCGCTTCTTTGGACACGCCCGCGAGGTGGATCCAGCGCGCGATATCCTGGGTGAGGCTCTCCGCGAGCTCCGGGAAGTAGGCCACGCTCAGCCTGAGCCCCAGCCCCCGGGCCAGCCCCACGACGTAGCCCAGGCACTCCGGCACGGACGCCTGCCTGAAGGAGAGGTACTCCTTGCGGTAGCGCACAAAGGGCTCGCCCACCGAGAGCCCGATCCCCAGGCCCGCGCTCATCAGGAAGGCCGCGTGGCCCAGGCCCCTCTCCACGCCCCCGTCCTCTTTTATGAGCAGGTCCAGGTCCGAGAGGTTAAGGAGCGGCTCCACCGACACGTCGAGCGCGCCCAGCTTTCCCAGCCAGTAGTGGGCCGCGCCCGCGGCCCAAAGCGGCACCCCGCGCACGTTCAGATGGGTGTACCCCAGGCGGGTGTAGGCCCCGGCCGCGTCCCTGAGGGGGGCCAAGTGGCCCGCGGCCATCATATGGACCATGAGCGGCGAGGCAAGCGCGGCTCCCAGCTCTATGCCCCCGGCGAGCGCGGGGCCTTCCTGCGCGTCTATCACCAGATCGGGCTTTGCTATGCGCTCCACGATCCTTCCCGCGTCGATAAAGAGCTCTCCCCTTTCCCCCGAAAGCCCCCGGGCCGGGTCAAAGAGAGCCGCGTTCTCGATCCTTATGCGCAAACCCCCTCCTCTATTCTCCTTAGAACCTCCGTCGTGTTCGGCAGGGCGGAGGGAACAAGGGCCCTAAGCCGGAGCAGCGCGCCGTCCACCCTGAGGGCCTCGCCCTCCTCCTCCACCCCGAAGAGGCCGCAGGGTATGGCCACCCTTGCGAACCGGGTGGTGTAGTCGGTGAAGCTGTTCAGAGAGACCACCTCTACCCCCGCGTCCAAAAGCCCGGCCTTTGCCTCCTCGGACATGAAGAAGACCGGGTCTGCGCCCGCGACCAGCACCGCGTCGTACCCGTTTGGGCTCTCGATGAAGGAGCCCCCCGGCTCGGGCACGAGGCTGCTGGGTGAAAACCCCTGGGACACGAGGAGGCTTATGAGCCCGAAGGTGTTGTAGTCCGGGCTGAGGACCACCACCGCGAGCCCCGTGTTTGAGGCAAACGCGGCGAGGTGGGAGATGAGCTCCCCCGGAGCTGGGCCGTATGCGGCCCCCCGGCCGAGAAAGAGCACCCCGAACTCCGCGTCCTGGGCTGCGGAAAACATCTCCTGGCCGCGCTCGGGAAGCGACGCGAGGGCTCCTTCGTCGCCCCCGGCCGCGGCGGCCAGCCCCCGGGCCAATTCCAGGTCCTCCCCGGGACTGACCTTTATGGGGCCGGTGAAGGAGTCCGTCTCCGTTTTGCCTATATCCACGGAGAAGGCCCTTCTCTCCTCAACTCCGGTGGGGGTGAACCTTCCCCTCGCGAAGACCGCGTAGCGGGCCGGAAGCCTGGGCGCGGAGTGGATGGGGTTCGCTCCCCAAAATATCACCACCTCGGCCCGGTCCCGGACACCGTCCAGGCCGCACCAGAGCCCCCCGGTGCTTTTCAGGGCCTCGAAGTATAGGGAATAGACCGCAAGGTCCGGCGCCTCGATGGAACCACTGAGCCCGCGGGCCAGGGCTATGGCCCTCTGCTGGGCCTCGAGGCTCAAGGACCCAAGTCCGTAGACAAGGACCCTTTGGGCGCGCCTGAGGATCTTCGCGGCTTCGTCCAGGGCCTCGGCGAGGTCGGTGTCAACGGCTCTGCCCTGCCTCCTGATGAACGGCCCCTCCAGCCTGAACCTCCTCCTCTTGGGCTGGGACTTGTGACCCAGGAAGAACCTCGCGACCCCCCAGGTGCAGCCGTTGGCCACCTCCTGGACCCTGCCGTCCGCTACTCTTACGTCGAGGTCGTCGCACAAACACCCGCACCCCGGGCAGACCACCGATTCGAAGAACTCTTCCATCTCAGGCCCCCCTCTTCGCAATGCGGCCCAAAAAGGCCGCGACCTCGGCAGCCGCGCCGCTGGCCTCGGACGCGGTCTCCGAGATGTCTCTGGGCCCGTGGACCGTCCCCAGGGTAAAAATGCCCTCTACGGACGTGTAGAGCGGCCTGAGGAAGGGATTTGGCTCCCGTATGAACCCGTAGCCGTCTTTAATGAGCCGCGCGTTCCCAAACCGGATGTTCACCTGGGAGCCCTCAAGGCCCACCGCGAGGACAGCCAGGTCCACCACCAGCCTCCCGAGCTCCCCCCTCTTCATGTCCTCATATATTATCTCGGGTTTGGAGTCCGGCCCCGGGACGATCTTGCCGGCAAGCCCCCTTATGAATTCGATCCCCTCCTCCCGGGCCCTTAGGGCCAGCTCCTCGAACCCCTTGCCCGCTGTCCTGAGGTCGTTGTACAGGATATGGACCCTCGCGTCCGGCGCGTGCTCCCGGATCATCATGGCCTCCTTCACCGACGCGGTGCAGCAGTAGCCGGAGCAGTAGGGGTTGAACTTCATGTCCCTGGAGCCCACGCACTGGATGAAGGCCACGCTCTCCACCGGCCTGCCCCGCGGGTCCAGGAACTCGCCGCCCGTGGGGCCCGTCGCGCACAGGACCCTCTCCAGCTCGAGGTTGGTGATCACGCCGGGCACGGTGCCGTAGCCCATCTCGGGCGCTCTGGCCGGGTCGAAGGTCTTCGCGCCCGCGGCCAGGATGATCGCGCCCGCGTCCAGGTCAAGCTCCCTGGGCTCATCATCGAAGTTGATGGCCTTCCTCTCGCAGGCATCTTCGCACAGCCGGCATTCTATGCAGTTCTCCCTGTCTATGGCCGAGCACAGCGGCACCGCCTGCTCGAACAGGACCCTGACCGCCTTGCGGGGCTTCATCCCGAGGTTCCAGGTGCTGGGAAGGATCACAGGGCACACCTCAGCGCACGCGCCGCACCCTGAGCACTTGTCCTGGTCCACGTAGAAGGGCTCCTGGCGCACCCTGGCCCTGAACGCGCCCGCGCTCCCCTCCACCCCGGTGACCTGGGCGTTGTTGATGACCTCTATCAGGGGATGGGAGGCCGCATCCACCAGGATGGGCCCCAGGATGCAGATGGAGCAGTCCAGGGTGGGGAAGGTCTTGTCCAGCCTGGCCATGATGCCGCCCAGGCCGAGGTTCTTCTCCACCAGGTAGACCAGTATTCCCATCTCCGCCAGGTCGAGCGCGGCCCGGCACCCGCCCACACCGCCGCCCACCACCAGGACCGCGTCCTGGACAGGCTCCAGCCCTTCGGCCCTGGAGACGGTCTCACCGCCGAGGGATACCACCAGAGAGGCCCCCACCTCATCGGGCGTGAGGTAAAGGTCTATGAACCTGGCCTCCCGGCCGTTGTCCCCGGCTGCGGAGGCCAAAAGCCCCCTGGCCCGGTCCGGCCCGCACGCGGCCACCACGAGAGGGCCGCTCATGGAGCGGATGAGTTCTAGCCCCTCGGGGGAGCAGAGCCTCTCGTGGGCCGACACCCTGAAGCCCTTCGCCTCCACCTGGCTGATGAAACCATCGGGCGAGGCCAGGGGCGCAAGGCAGAGCGCGACGTTCCTGTCAGCCAACCCTCGCCTCCTCCCTGCCAATGAATCTATCCACCATCTCTTCAAGAACCCTCGCCAGCTTGGCCCCCTGGTTGGCAGAGATGCACTCGAGCCTGACCCTGTCGGGGTCCATGCCCTTTCTGGACATCCGTTTCTTGAGCTTCATTATCCTGTCCCTGGCCCTGAGGTTGCCGGAGATGTAGTGACAGTCCCCGGGCGGGTGGCACCCGGCCACTAGGACCGCGGCCGCGCCCTTCTCGAGGGTGTCGAGCACGAGGGAGCGGCTCACCCTGCCGGAGCACATGACCCTCACGATCCTCACGTTCTCCGGGTACTGAATCCGGGCCACCCCCGCGAAATCCGCGCCCGCGTACGCGCACCAGTTGCACATGAACGCGACGATCTTCCGGGAGGGGTCGTGCCTCAGGGCCTCCTCTGCCTCGGCCATGAGCTCCTGGTCGGTGAACCCGAGACTGACGGCAGCCCCCGAGGGGCAGGCCCCGGAGCAGACCCCGCACCCCTTGCACACATCCCGGTTGACCCTGGCCTTCTCCTCCTCCCCCTCCTCAAAGAGGGCCACCGCGCCGAAGGGGCACTCCGTCGCGCAAACGCCGCATCCGATGCACAGGTCCTCGTCTATCACCGCGACCCTGGCGTCCAGGGTGAGGATGTCCTTCTTAAGGATGGTAAGGGCCTTGCCCGCCGCGCCCGCGCCGGATGTCGCGGCCTCGGACGCGTCCCTCGGCCCCTGGCAGGCCCCGGCCAGGAAGACCCCGTCCACCACCGTCTCTAGGGGCCTGAGCTTCGGGTGGGCCTCCAGGAAGAAGCCGTCGTCGCCCCTGGGTATCTTGAATACGGACCTCAGCTCCTCGCTGCCCGTGCTGGGCTCCATCCCCACCGACAGGACCACCAGGTCCGCTTCGGTGACGAGAAGGGAGCCAGCGTCCTCGGCCTCGGAGGTTATTCTCAGCACACCCGAGGGGTCGGCCGCGACATCCTTCACCGGGCCCCGCAAAAAAATGACCCCGGCCTCCCTCAGGCCGCGGTAGAACTCCTCGCCCCCCTTCTTCACCACCCTTACGTCCCGGTGATGCACGTGGATGGACGCGTCGGGGACCCTGTCCAGGATCATCCGGGCCTGCTTCATGGTGACCAGACAGCAGACCTTTGAGCAGTACCTGTTGCCCTCCTCCTCCCGCGAGCCCACGCACTGGATGAAGGCCACCCTCTTCGGGCTCTTGCCGTCCGAGGGCCGAACCAGCCCGCGCGCGGCCGGGCCTTCGCTGTTCAGCATCTCTTCCACCTGGACGGTGGTAACCACGTCGGCCAGTTCGGCAAAGGGGTAGCGGGGGTCCCCCGCGGGATCGAAGGAGGTGAAGCCCGTGGCCAGGACCACTGCCGCGGTCTCCACGTCAATGAGGGAGTCCTCGCTCTCAACGTCCGCCAGGTTTTTCGGGGAAGGGTTTCCAGGCCCCTGGCTCATAGCGCGGCCCGAAACCTCGATGGACAGGGTGAAGTTGCCCACGGACCCCGTGGCCTCCCTCACCTGGGCGCCGGTCATCACCCGGATGTTGGGGTGCGCGACCGCCCGGCTGATGAGGGGGGACAGCACGCACCGGGTCTTCTCCATGCCCGGGAGCAGAACTTGGCTGTTCTTCAGCCTGCCCCCGAGATGAAACTCCCTCTCCACGAGGACCACCCGGGCCCCCGCGTCGGCCATCCTGAGGGCCGCGGTGAGCCCTGCCACGCCGCCCCCGACAACCACCCCCTCGCCCCTCACCTTGACCCTGCGCTTCTTAAGGGGCTCGGCCAGCTTGACCCTTGAGACCGCCATGCGGAGGAGCTCGCTGGCCTTGTCGGTCGCGGCATCCCCAAGGTGGGTGTGGACCCAGGAGACCTGCTCCCGGATGTTGGTCATCCTTATGAGATAGGGGTTGAGCCCCGCGTCCTCCGCGACCCTCATGAAGGTGGTCCCGTGGAGCCTCGGGGAGCAGGCCGCGACCACCACCCTGTCCAGATCATGGCTTTTGATGGCCTCGCGGATCTTCTGCTGGCCGGGCTCGGAGCAGCAGAAGAGGTCCACCTCCCCCACCACCACCCCGGGAAGCTCCGTGGCTTCGCACGCGACCCGCTCCACGTCCACCACCCCGGCTATGTTGTGGCCGCAGTGGCAGACGAATACGCCGACGCGCGGATCCTTGGGGTTCAATACCATGTCAGGGGTCTTCCCATTCGCCTCGGGTAGCCATTATCAAGGATTTTCCTCAAAAATACAGGGGCTTAGCCCCGCTTCTATGCCCGCGACCTCCGCTTGAGCCTGCCCGCGGCATCGTCCCACGCGGCGGAAAGGGACCCGTCTTCACCAAAGACCCAGTACCTTTCCACGTCTACGGCCCCGTAGGTGCACGCGTTGACGCAGGTCCCGCAGTACAGGCAGCTCTTCTTGGCCACCACCACCTTGCCCTCGACCCTGGCTATGGCCCCGGTGGGGCACGCGTCTATGCACAGGGAGCAGTCATCTGGGCACACCTCGCTCTTTATATTGACCCTCCCCAGGAAGTAGGGCTCGACCCTGAGGGCCTCCTGGGGGCATTGCTCGTGGCAGAGGAGGCAGTGGAGGCAGGTCTCAAGGTTTACCGCTATCTGGGCGTCCTCCACCCTGAACGCCTCCCTTTTGCATCCCTTGAGGCAGGTGAGGCAGTTCTTCGGGCACGCGTCCGGGCTCCCGGCCACCCACTCCCCCTGGTTTCGGCACCAGTGGTCCTCCTCGGACTGGACCGGCGGGCAGCCGTAGGAGCAGCGGGTCGGGTCCACAAAAGGCCCCTCGGGAGGCGGGGAGACCGCGTCGCTCTTCCATAAAAGGGACTTGGACTCCCGGTTGATCTCGAGGGTTATGGCCGAGACCGGGCAGAAGTAGGAGCAGAGCTCGCACATGAGGCATCTCGCCCGGTCGATATCTATGTCCAGATCCCCATCCTCGGAGAAGACCCTCACCGCGTCCCTGGGGCAGACCAGGGAGCATATCTCGCACTTAAGGCAGAGGTTCTTGTC
>JARFUL010000275.1 GCA_029289015.1 Syntrophobacteria bacterium
CTGGCCACCGCGAACAGCGGTGTGCAGCATGGGGCCTATGGCCGCGGCAGCAGGCGCGCCGAGAGCCGCGCCAACAGGCCCGGGCATGGTGAGGAACGTAAGGTATCCGGCAGCGGCCGAGTTGTCCTCAGCGCCGGGACCGCTGCGCAGGAAGTGGGAGCCCCTGTCGTAGATGTGGCCTGGGTTGTAGGTGAGCGCCATAAGGGCGTTCTGCTGGGACTGCTGTGTCCACTCGTTGCGGCCGTCGAACTCAGCCTGCACGAAAGCCCTGACCCGGAAGTTACCGGAGAACTTAACCTCCAGCGCAAGCGCGGGCACGGCCATCGCGACGACGCAGAGCGCGACGAGCGAGATTACCAAGTATTTTCTCATTTACCCTAATCCTCCTTGGAAAGTTAACTACCCCAATTGCATTAACTAACCGAAATAACCCTGGAACTACGATTTAGGTATCAGGCTTTGACCACCCCCTTTCACAGCTATTCCCCAGCCCCTGGACACACAGGGGCCTATGAATGCGCAGTTTACCAGAAGATCACGGGACCTTGTCAAGCAAAAACGTATGGGAAAACACAAGAAAAATCGCCCCTTTTTCAGCATTTTATCACGGCTGAACCGTAAACGCGCGGCCCGGGAAAACCGCTCCCCCAAGCCCCCGGGGCCGGGGCAAAAATTTCACACCCGGGGTCAAATTTTCACCCGCTGGGCCGGGCCCGCGAGGACCGTGTTTTGGGCCTCGATGTGCTCGATGTTGTAGGTGTCCGGGCTCATGTGGCCCGCCCGGCTCTTATGAGCGCCCCCGCGTACTGGCCGATGAAGTAGGACGCGAGGAACACGGGGATGTAGACCCAGGGCGCGCGGAGCCAGATTCTTGCCGCAACTATGAAGGGCACCGGCAGGTGGATGGCCAGAAACCACGACACGGAGAACCTCCTCGCGCCGGCCCGCCAGTAGCCGAACGGGATGTTCAAGACAAAGGTGAAGAGCGAGATCGCCGCGACAGTTGCCCGGATGTCGGTGAAAATGGCCATAAACCTCAGTGAGAGTCTCCCCTGGCACCGGCCCCTTCGGGGGGCCTCCTCCCAAGAGCCCTGCTTGGCGAGCCGCGAGGCTCAGGCAGCGCGGGGGCAGGCCTACTTTAACCGTCCCCTGGGTAAAAAGCCAAGGAATTTTAAAGGGGGCGCTCTGGGGACCAAACGGCTTAAGCCCGTAGAATCAGAATATAAAATCGCCAGAAGCGCGGCCCGGGTCTCCCGGGTTTGACGGAGTGTAAAAAATGCGGACATGCCGGGGGGCCGTCCGGGGCCTGGACCCGGCCGGGTATAACCTGGACGGTCGGCCTATCTTCTTGAGGAGACCTCTCTTTCGCCTTTAGACCCTGAAACCTCTCCATCTGGCACGATAGGTGCATTGTTAATTTCAAGACACGCGGCGCGGTTGATCTTGTTTCGGAGCCCAACCCTTGAGGCACGGCCTTTGCCCACATTGCCGCGAGCAGCTCAAAGACGCGGGTTTTTTGACCTTAGGCGCTGTAATGTCGGGCCCGGTCCAGTTACCAAACCTATAGAGGGTAAAGAGCAGCGGACCAGCGACCATAAGCCGTCAACTGGCCTAAGAAGCCATGAGAAATTTAGTTGTATTGAAATGTTAGGTGGAAAGGAGGTCGGGATGCTCATAGCCAAGCCCAGACCGGTGGACCGAGCCGGCTACAGGTACACCGAGTGCCCTTTGTACGACAGATGCCTCAACTATGCCGCAAAGAGGAGATGGGACCACCTGTCATGCGCGGAGTGTGACAACCTGGCCCTAGAGAGGGTGCACAAGCAGTTGAGGTTCATCAGGCCCTACTACGGGATAATGTCCGAGATATATCCCGAGTTCAAGCTGAGGTACGAGCCCCTGGTCAGCCTCTTCAAGGAGTAGCCGGGCCCCAGAGAACCAAGAGCGGCCATTATGGATACAGCGGACAAACACCCAGGAAAGCAGGATGCCGTGGATTTCGTGCGCGCGCGCGGCATTGAGGCCGAGGGCTTCGACGCGATAGACGACGGCCATATCCCGGGCGTGTGGCTTGTCTTCGCGCTTGGGGACCGCGCGGGACCGAGGTCCTTCATCGTCGACCTTGGCGCGGGCCGGATGGCCGAGCCCGCGGGCACGGGCTTTTAGTCCGCCCCCCCCAAAGCGGCCGGGCTCCCCTCTCATCCCCGGGGAGAGCGAGAGAGCATCCATACCCTTAGCTGACCCCGACCTCAAGACCCTTCGGGCAGGCCCGGCCAGGGCCTGCCAGGCTCCCTCCACGATAATTATCTCCCTACCAGGACCTCCGCGGAGCGGGGCAAAACGGCATTTAGCGCGACCATAAGTGAAAAACCACTTCCGAAACACCGGAGCCCGGTGCCGTATTGCCGGGCGTAACACCCCGTCTCCGGGCGGTGGAACCCGTTCCGCCTTGCCGCGGCCCGCGCGGTTTTGCTACACTGATAGAGACGCTCTTTTTGCGGGCAAACCAGGTAAATAGAGGAGGCATCGCCATGATCTGCAGCCTTGCAAAACTGGAGGAAAAGGACCTTCAGACCATACGGGAGCTGGAGGAGGAGGTGGGAAAGCCGCTTTTGGCCTATTCCTGCTATGACATCAGGCCCGCGGTGATAACGGACGAGCAACTGGCCAAGATCGAGGAGCTGGAGGCGAGACTGAGCCTCTCCCTCGTCGCGGTGGAGGATTAGGCCGGTTTCCGGATTCCCGCGGGGCCCGGGAGCCGCGCGGGTGCATCCCGTAAGTTTTGCATTCTTGGGCCCGCTGGATTAAAATGCTCTGAATAACACGGACCAAAGCCGTGGGTTGGCTGTTACGGGGGGATGACCCTAATCTCCTGGGGAATTGTATATGTCAGAGAAACGCAAGCACCCGCGAATCGAGGCGATCTTACTGGTGGAATTCGGCTCCGACGCGTTTCCGCTTGAGCCGGCAGAGACTGAAAACTACTCCCTCGGGGGCCTCTTCGTAATCATCGAGCACCCCCTTGAAATGGGAAACCGGATACCGGTCCGGATAACCATCCCCGAAGACCCCGTGCCCATCATAGCCGACTGCGAGGTGGTCTGGGTGAGGAAAGCGTCCAAGGACAAGCCCTCCGGCATGGGGATGAAGTTCGAGGAGATCGAGCCCGCGGACCTGGCCAAGCTCAAAGGGCTCTCAAAGATCCTGGGGGCCTTTGTAACCCGCGATTAGGCGGGCTCAAAGAGCCGCCCTGGCCTATGCCCCTTTCCTGGTTTTCCTTGAGGTAAGAAGCGCTACCTGCGCGCGGGCCTACAGCTTCCTGTCCAGGCTGCGGTGCTGGATGGTGAGTTGCGTGTTTTTGCTTATTGTACTCTTCCTTCCTACTCAGAATAAGGCTGCCGAGATTGATAATAGGGAGAGCCACGTTTAAGATGTTATTCGGCTGCATTTGGCT
>JARFUL010000276.1 GCA_029289015.1 Syntrophobacteria bacterium
TTCGCAAGGCCGAACACCTCGATTTCGCCCTTTTTCAACGACCCCGCGCTGCCGTGTATTATGGCCATGACAACCTCTCGTTACCGGATCTCGCTGAAACTGCTCACCTGAAGGGTGAGGATGAACCTGCCCTGGGGCGCAAGGGTGGTCTCGTCCGTGTTCACTCTCTTTATCAGGGTCTGGTCACGGAAGGAGTACCCGTCATCATCAAGGGCCTCCACCACGTCTGCCAGAAGGTCCTGGAGGCCCTTCTGGGGGCTCAGGGGCTCGTTGGTGAGCCCTGTTACCAGGAGTTCGAGCCTGCTCAGATAACCCGAGCCGCCCATGACCTCCGTGATCTCCTCGTTGCCAGGGGCCACAAAGAGCGCGGGGAACTCCATGGTCTCATCAAAGTCTTTGGCGCCCACCTCAACAACCGCGGGGTCGGTCCTGTAGCCCGCCGCGGTGGATATGTTCTCAAGGGCCTGCTTGATCTCAGAGGCTATGTCGTCCCGCTTCATGGCCAAGACTCCTTCTAGAGCACCACCCTGCGCCGGTATCTCTCGAGAACCTCCCTCACCTGGGGCAGGAACTCGCCCGTGTCGAGCCTTACAGAGCCCGCGGAAAGCGACCTCTGGCTCAGCCCCAGCCTGCCCTTGAAACCCTCCTGGAACTTGAACGCGACCTGCTCGATCGCGGCCTGGGCCAGGTCCTTGGGCACCTCGTCGAATCCCGCGTTGTAGGCCAGCTGCACGTTTGCCGCTCCCCTTGTGAAGACGTAGCCCCTCAGCCTGATGAGGCCCGCAGCCTCAAGGGTTCCGTCGTCTATCCACCCGGAAGCCGAGTAGGTTTCTGCCCGGGGTAATGTCCTGGCGTTCACCATCAGGGTGGTGATGGAGTTCACCGGGTACTGGGAGAGCTGGAGAACCTGGAGCCCGTTTCCATCCAGTATTGCGGCCTTCCGGTCGTAGGCCCCCTCCTGGGGGTCGAAGTGGTAGTCCCGGGCCTTGATGTTGCGGTTGGTGAACTCCTCAAAGAGTTCGCTCACCCGCTCAATAAGCGCCTCAAGGAGCCCGTCGTTTTCCGAGCCCGTGATATTGAGGTAGCTCTTGAGGTCGCTCAAGGTGGTCAGCGCATACGGTCCCAGGGCCATGACATATCCTCTCTTATGCGTGTTTGCTCCCTTTTTGCCTCCCGGGGGAAGAGGATCATCTTGAACCTCCTCGGTCCCCACAGCGCCTTCGAGGGATCTCTTTTTGCACCGCGCCCTCTCTTTGGACACCCCCGGAAGCTAAAACGAGCCTTGGTCATCTTTCATCCCTCTGGTCTTTGGCGGACGCGGCCTCGCGCTAAGGCCCCGCCCGCCTCGGTTTAGGATGTGGGCACCCCCGAGAGCATCGCGAAGCGATTCTCGTGGGCCACGTTGAATGCCACCCGGAACTCCGCCACAAACGCGGTCTGGTTGTAGGAGAACTCCGGGTTGGACCAGGGGTTCGTCCGGATGACCAGACCGGCCCGGATCCCCACGTATGCATACCTGAAGTCCCCGGCAAAGAGTCTGGTCTCATCACTGCCTCCACCCAGGTTGGTGAGGATGTTGCCGTTGCGGTAAAACGGCTCGCCCCACACCGTGGGCATTCCCTTGGTCCTGTTGGGGCCCTCGTAGATGTAGCGGCTGTCGTTGTCCTTGAGCTTCATCAGGATCTTTTCCGCCTTGGAGTGGCCGATTACCGGCACCTCCGGCGCGTTGGGGGAGTTCTCGTAGACCGCGTGGACGAGGTCTATCACGTCGTCCCATTCGAACCCCACCCCTGCGGAGAGGGCGTTGGTGGTGATCTTGTTTACAAGCCCTGTGATGGGGTCGGTGGAAGTGCCGGCTCCCCGAAGAATCGCGACGTCCAGCGCGTTGCCCAGAGTCTCCGCGAAGAGCCCCTTGAGGATCCCGTCCATCGAGGGGTCGGAATCGGCCAGAAGCTGGTTGGAAACCACCACCTTCACCGCGCAGGTGTGCGCGGTAAGGGACATCTGCCCCAGGGTCAGGTCCGAGCGGACCTTCTCGCCGTCCTCCTGGTGGGTGCCGTCCGGTGTCAGCCCCTCGGTGTCTGTGGCCTCGGGCACCCAGTACGCGGTGAGGCCCCCGGTCAGGGTGGGGAAAGTGACCTGGTGGCTGGTCATGGGCACCTCCCTGGAGAGCTTCTGCATCACCGAGAAGTTGTTCACCAGACTGATGAGCTCCTTGGACTGGGACGTGGGCACGAGGTAGCCCCCCGCGGAGCCGGTCCCCTCGCTCAGGTCCTTTGCCACCGTGCCCCCGGAGACCGGAATGAGATCCGCGGGGTTGAGCTTGTCCGGCGAGCCCAGGTAGGGGTGATGGCCTCCCGCGGATATGGCCACCATGTCCTTGAGCCACTGCCCGAAGCCAACCTTGTGGCCGCTCTCCGGCATGCCGGCCTTCAGGCTGCCCGCGGGAAGCGCGGCCAGGCTCTCGGTAAGCCTCTTGTCCACGACCCTCGCCAGGGTCTCCTCATTGAGCGCGGCGGACAGCGCCTCCTCCATTACTTCGATGATCTCCCTCTTTTCCATGTTTTATCCTCCTTGCCTGTCTGAGATGGCCTTGTGTTCATCAAGCACGGCTCCGAGATGGTAGCTGATCCTCTCGCCCACGACCCGGGCCACCCTCTTGGCCACAACCTCCCGAACCGCGGTGCCCACGTCGCCCGGTGTCGGCCCTTGGGCCAGCTTCGCCGCGATGAGGGCATGCGCGTTGGCCGGGACCACGCACGCGGATATCTCCCAGAGCTCCTGCTCCACAAAGTCCCTCCCCCGGACCCCCGGGCCGCGGGCCCCTTCCCTCTCCACCCACTCCCACTTGAGGGGTTTGAAACCCACGGAGAACGCCCTTAAAAAGCCGTCCCTGTAGAGCTTCCACACCGTGTCTGCAAAGGGGTAGTCCCCGGGGTTCGGGAAGACCGGCCTGAAGACCAGCCTGCCGTCACTCACCTCGGCCATCTCCGCCTTTGCCACCGGGGGCCTGGTGTAGTCGTGGGCCCAGGGTATTACGGGGTTCTTGAGAAAGTTGCTCAGGTCCCAGCCGGCCACCCGGATCAGGTCGCCGTCCCTGTCCACCTCTTCTGTGGACGCTACGGCCAGAAAGGACCGCGCGCTCTCGTCAATCTCCTTGATCTTGAAACCCAGGGTCTTGTCCACCCGTTCCATGCTCAATCCTCCTCGGAAATATTCTTGTCTGCATAGGGCCCATCGCCCCAGGGCAGGGGTTTCAGCCCCTCGGAAACCCTCACCTCGTTTATGGTGAGCACCCCCCTGTCCAGAAGCTCGATGTTGCGCTTGTGCTTGAACTCGCTGTCACCGGGAACCGGGTTCTTGTGGATCATCTCGAGCTTCTCGTCGTAGCGGGAAAGGACCTGGGTGGTGATGCCGTCGTCCATCAGGTCGAGCCTGGGCTTTATGCACTCTGAGTTGAAGGTTATGTCTATGCCCAGTGCATTGGCCCTGTTGACGTCCTTCACCAGCCCGAGCTTGCCCTCGGGAACGTTGTATGCGGCCAGGATGTTGTCCTTGGTCCAGCCTGAAAGCGCGAGGAACTCGAAGTCCTTGGAAGAGACGGAGAGCGGCACCGCTCTGAGGCCGGAGTCGAGGAGGGCCGGGGTGAAGGAGCGGGCCGCGCCCTGGTGCTTCTCCCGCCACGCGGCGAGTATCCTCTCCGCCTCCTCGGGGGTGAGTCTCTTATCGGTGGTGAGCACAATGTCCGGCCTCGCGGAGTTCTGGAAGAAGGACCTCTGGAAGACCCGGATCGCCAGGTCTATGTCGTACGCGTGGGCCTGGGCCTGGATGGGTGACGCGCCCCTGAGCGGTTCGAGGGGGTGGGGGTACCTCAGATAGACGACCTCCTCCTTGGAGAGAACCCGCGCCTGGCCGTCGTGGCCTATGAAGTCGAAATTCTTGATCGCGCCCCTGCCGTCCAGGTCGAAACCGAGGAAGTTCTGGGGCGGAAGGGGCCAGATCTCCTGGGGCCTGGCCAGGGTGTTGTCAACGATCAGGCCGTAGAAGACTCCGGTGAGGTCCAGGTTGATGGAGATGATATATTTGAACTCCCTCAGGGTCATGTTGGGGTTGGGCCTCTTCATGAGGTTGAAGAACACGTGCTCTTGAACCTGCTCCCTCGTTCCCTGCCGCCTGACAAAGAGATCGAAGTCCACCCCCGCGACCCTTCGCGCGATGACCGTCACCGCGGCATAGACCCAGCCCTGGTAGGCCTCCATCTGCTTCGTAGGGTTCCCCACGTTGGTGAACCCTATGGAGTGGGGCCAGCCCTGGTGGATCTTCGCGGGCCTGGACCCTTTGGTGAAAAACCCCCGCGCCCAGGTTCTTATCCTGTCCGTGTAGCCCATAGCCAAGCTCCCTTTCGGTTTGCGCCCGTACTTTAGGGCCACAATACAAAGAGTCGCGGATCAGAGGCGAGAGCTAGGGCTCAAAAAAGGATGAGACTCGCTCAAGCTACTGATATTAATATTGTTTTATGCTGAGCCAGGTCCCGGAAGCGGGGACGCCAGCAAAGGAGGGGAGCGCGGAACGAACCCCTTTGGAGAGCATATCAATGAAAAAGGAGAGGGCCTTGCAGGCCCCCTCTCTTTTATCCTTATATATGGGACGCTACGTGCCGGCCACGGTGAGGCCAGAGACCAGAAGCGAGGGCGCGCCGATGGAGCCGAAGAATTTAAGGTCACTGCCTATGGCCTCGATGGAGCCCAGGAGCCCGGGAATGGTGCCTGCCAAGGCAATGCCCTTCACCGGGTGGGTCATCTCGCCGCGTTCCACCCGGAACCCGGAAGCCCCGAGGGAGAACTCCCCGGTAACCGGGTTTGCGGTGTGAAGCCCCATGAGGTCGTCCACCACCACGCCGTCGCGCATCTGGGAGACAAGCCCGTCAAAACCCATCTCCCCCGGCCCCAAGATGAGATTCGAGGTCCCCACCCGGACAGGGCCCGCGAGGCTTCTCCGGCCGCTCGCGGTGGAGCTGGTCTTTCCCCTCTTTCCCCAGTAGAGGTCGTAGAGGTAGCCCCTAAGAAGGCCGTCCTCTATGAGCACGTTGGTCCGGGAGGGCACCCCCTCGCCGTCGAACCTGAAGCTAGCATGGCCAGATTCGAGGAGGCTGTTGTCAACCAGGTTGAACCCCTCCGCCGCGACCTTCTGGCCGACCCTGTCCATAAAAAAGGACCGCTTCTTCGCGACATTGCTGTAAAAGAGGGACGCGGAGAGCACCCCCAGGAGCCCGGCGGCCGCCTCCCGGGTGAGCACCACCGGCATGAGGCCGCTCTTTATGATCCTCCCGTGGAGCCTGGCCGCGGCCCTGAGCCCCGCCTCCTTCCCGATGCCGGAAGGGTCGAGCTCGCGGAAAGACCTCTTCAGCGCGTAGTCGTGGCCCACCTCCCCCTCGTTTCCCTCCTCCGCCACAGCCATGACGTAGGCCGTGGCCAGGGTCCCCTCCTGGGAAAGGTCGAGTCCCAAGCTGTTCGCCAGCCTTACCCGGAAACTGCGCTCGTTGTAGGAGGCCTTGCGAACTATCTTCACCCGGGGGTCCGCGGCCCTGGCGCTGGCCTCGAGCTCCTTGGCCAGCTCCACCTTCCTCTCCCTGGGCACCGCGGCGATCTCCGTGTCCAAAAGCCCCTTTACATCGGGCAGGGATTCGGGGGGTTCGGCAAAGGTGTAGCACGAATCCTGGGGGATGGGAGTGGATGAGAAGAGCGCATTTTCCACCATTCTCTCGAGGTCCTGCTCAGCCAGGGTGGAGGAGAAGCTGAACCCCAGCTTTTCATCCTTTATCACCCTGAGCGCGGCCCCCCTCTCCTCTGCCACCTCCAGGAAATCCAGCTCCGAGTCCTTTACCTCCACCGAGAGGGACCGATACCCCACGAGGTAGGTTTCGAACGCGTCCGACCGGGAGCCCAGGGAACTCTCTATGAACTTGATCGCGTCGGAAAAACCTTTGTCATTGACCATTTACAGCTCCAGAATCATGGCTGTTTCGTCGCAGTCCGGAAACTTGACGCACTTGAGGCAGTCGGACCATATCTTGTGGGGAAGCACGGACTTCTCCACCTCCAAGAACCCGAATTTACGGAAAAAGCCCGTCTCATAGGTAAGGACAAAGACCCTCTTTATCCCCAGCTTGGGGGCTTCGGCCAGGCAGGCGTTCACCAGCGCGCGGCCGATGCCCCTGCGCCTGTAGGGCTCTTTAACCACCAGGGACCTTATCTCCGCCAGCTCCTCCCAGCATACGTGGATCGCGCCCACGCCCATGAGCTCTCCATCTGAGTTACGCACTACGAAAAAGTCCCTGAGGGTATCGTAGAGCTCGCTTAGGGAGCGGGAGAGGATGCGCTCCCCCGCGGCCTCCACCTCCAGGAGGTGGTGCACTTCCGGGACATCGCGGACCATCGCTTTTACGGGCTCGCTCAAGACGCCCTCCTCTTCGCGGCTCCAGAGCGCGCGGTCCTGAGGCCATAGCGGCCTATCAGCCGGGACAGGTAGGTCCTCTGGACCCCGAGCAGCGCGGCCGCGTTCTTCACAGAGCCCTGGCAATGGTCGAGGGTCTTCTGGATGACCGCGGTCCTAAACGACTCCACCGCGTC
>JARFUL010000277.1 GCA_029289015.1 Syntrophobacteria bacterium
AGAGCAAGGGTGCGCTGGTGCCGCACTGCTTCGACCCCGAGGAGCGCGGGGCAAAGGCCATAGATGATTTTGCCGCGAGGAGCATCGTCCACGTGGGCAACTTCTACGGGCTTCGGTCCCCCGCGACTTTCTTCGAGGCCCTGGCCGGGCTGGACACGGATGAGCTGCGTGGGGTAAGATTTATCTTCGCGGGCCGGGTGAGCCCCAGGGACCTCAGCCTGGCCCGAAGGTTGGGATTGTCCGATCTGGTGGAGTTTCTCGGGCCGGTGCCCTACCGGGACGCGGCCGCGCTTGCCGGGTCTGCCCAGGCTTTTCTCCTCATAGACGGGCCGGGCCCGGGGAAGAGCCACTTCTTCCCCTCCAAGCTGGTGGACTACCTGGCAAGAGCCAGGCCCATCCTGGGCATAACCCCCGAGGATGGCGAGGCTGCCCGCGTGCTCCACCGGTTCGGCCAGCCCACGGCCCAGCCGGACGACGCGGCCCAGGTCCGCGGGCTCCTCAGAAGGGGGCTTGCCCGCGATATCGAGCCCCCGGACATGCGCGAGGTGTCGGCCCTGTATTCGGCTTCGCGCACGGCCGCGCGCATGGCCGAGGTTTTCGCTAAGGCTTTGGAAAGGTAACGTCCCTTTGCACGCGAACTGAGCCCGCATGGGTCCAAAGATCGAGCTTTCGCCCCCGCGCGGCAGGGACCGGCCGCGTGAACCCTTGAAGAGGTAAGACAGGTGAAGGTTCTCCACGAGGAGGTGACCCCGTACAACCACATCCTGGTGGCGGAGCGCGCCAGCGAGCTGCTCCTTTACTCACCCCCGAGGAAGCTCCAGGGAAGGGTCTACAAGAACGCGCCCGACGAGGTCGCGCTGGTCTCCACCCGCACCGCGCTCAAGGGGCTTGTCTTCATGCACGAGCCCAGCTCGATCCTCGTGATAGGACTGGGCGCGGGCCTCTTTCCCAGGGCCGTGAGTCGACTCTTTCCCCGGGCCGAGATCACCACGGTGGAGATAGACCGGTCCGTGGTGGAGGTGGCTGAGAGATACTTCTTCTTCAAACCCGGTCCCCACGGCCGGGTGGTGGTGGCGGACGGCCACGACTTCGTGTGGGAGGCCGGCACGTTCTACGACGTGATCTACCTGGACGCGTACCTGGGCTTCGATCTCCCCAGACCCATGGCAAAGCCCCGGTTCTTCGAGGGGCTGAGCAAGATCCTGAGCAAGGGGGGGCTCCTCATGATGAACCTGATACCGAGCCGCCGCCTCACCAGGAAGAGGGCGCTCAAGATCCTCTTGGCCCGGTTTGCCGGGGTCGCGGTGCTGGAGTGCCCGGGCATGGACAACTACATTCTCGCGGCCTCGGACGAAATCGGGGGGGTAAACATCCCGGCCAGGGCCCAGGAGCTCGCAAAGTCGCTCCCAGAGGGCTCCATTGACCCTTTGGGGCTGGATAACATCGAGATATTTCCCCCGAGGTAGACGCGGTGTGGCCACGATGGAGGTGTGCATATGAAGATGATCGTCAGAAAGCCCGAGGAGGGGGAGGTGGAGAAGCTGGAAATCCTGAGCTGGCCCACCTGGTCCTGCGAGGCTTCCACGTTCCCCTGGACCTACGACGACCGGGAGACCTGCTACCTCCTGGAAGGGGAGGTGGAGGTAAACGCGGAAGGCCAGAAGGTCAAAATCGGCCCCGGCGACATCGCGGTCTTCCCCAAGGGGCTCAAGTGCACCTGGAAGGTCACAAAGCCGGCAAGAAAACACTACCGGTTCGGCTAGCCGATGTGCTAACTAGGAAGAGG
>JARFUL010000278.1 GCA_029289015.1 Syntrophobacteria bacterium
CCGGCATCGAGATTGTAAAGAGGCTCCGTTCCTCCCCCGAGGTCAAGCAGTACGTCTATACCATCATCGTCACGGGCCGCGACTCTCAACAGAGCCTGATGGAAGCGATCGAGGCCGGGGTGGACGACTTCATCGTCAGGCCCTTCGAACCCGACGAGCTCCTCATGCGGGTAAAGGTGGCCCACAGGTTCATGAAGACCCACCAGCGCCTCGTGATGCTCGAGCGCAACGCCGCGGTCACGGAGATGGGAGCCTCCCTTAAGCATTCGATCTTCAACCCCCTCACAGCGATCATGGGGGCCACGGAGCTCCTGTGGATGTCTGACTCTCTTGGGGAGGGTGCCAAATCCAAGATAGACATCATCTATCACAACGCCAAGAGAATAGAGGAGCTGGTAAGGAAGCTGGAGAGGGCCCAAAAAGCAAAGTAGGTGAAGGTGGTCGACTCCCTGAAAATGCTGGACCTTGCCTCTGTGGAAGACCTCGAATAGAGCGAAGATTATCCCCTAAAACCCCGGGCGATCTGCAATATGGGCCATTTTCCCTCTCTTTTATTGCTTGCTTTTAAAATAATGATTAAGGAACTATAATCTCCTTTGCCAGCCCGGCACGTGTCGGCCCCGCGGCCCTTTTGGCGCGGCTGGGCATTGGAAATGAGAACCTTTTGGCTGGGGTCATAGTAAGAGGGTAATGTTGGGCCCGGAAGAACATAAGGCTTTGCTGAACGAGACAAAGCCCTTTGGCGGCTACCTGGTCCCGAGGGGCAAGTGGTCGCTTCTCGGGCGCGTCTTCTCCTGGCTCGTGTCCAAGGGGCTGTTCCAGGTCCACCACGGGGAGCGCCTCAAGAAGCTCAAGGAGTCGGGGGAGGTGGTCTTCGCGCTGAAGTACCGCTCCCTCTTGGACCTTACCTACCTCACCGAGCGGCTGAGCAGGGAGTCTCTTCCCGCGCCCGGCGCGCTCTTCGACGCGACGAGCTACTTCTGGCGGCCCCTGTGGGAGACCCTCTCATTGACCCTGGCAACCATCCGCCACCTGTTGAGGAAGGGCAGGTTCCCCAACCCCTACGAGGCCGGGTTCTACGACAGGATATTGGACAGGGGGCTCAACCCGCTACTGTTCCTGGTGGGCACAAAGGGCTACTACCAGCGTTCCATCCTCGCGGGGGGCGACCCGCTGGTGCTTCTCTTGGAGCGGCAAAAGAGAACCGACCGGCCCATCTTCGTGGCCCCGTTCATCGTGCTCTTCGGCCGCAAGGCCGGCCGCTCCGAGGCCTCGCTCCTCGACATCTTCTTCGGACCCGGCGAAGACCCCGGCGCGCTGAGAAAGGTTCTGAGCTTTTTGAGAAACTTCCGGTGGGCCGGCCTCACCCTGGGAGAGGCGCTCAACCTCAAGGAGTTCCTCGAGGAGCCCGAGAACGCGGGAAAAGACGTCCACGGCCTGGCCTACGATGCCCGGAGGAAGCTCATTGACTCCGTGGACGAAATGAAGAGGGTCGCGCTGGGGCCGCTCAAGAAGACCAGGCTCGAGATGAAGGAGATGGTCCTCAACTCGCCCCGCATGCGCAAGTACATCGACCGGCTGGCCCGCTCCCGAAAAGTGGATCACATGAAGGTGCGCAAGGAGGCGGACGGCTACCTCAACGAGATATCCACCGACCTCTCCAACACCTTCGTGCAGGTCTGGGACCTTATCCTGAGATGGGTCTGGCGCACGATCTTCGACGGGATCGAGGTGGACGAGGCCGCGCTGGACAGGGTCAGGGCCACGGCAAAGAGGGGCGTGCTGGTCTACATCCCGTGCCACAAGAGCCACATAGACTACCTCCTTCTGTCCCAGATACTCTACAACAAGAACATCTCCGTGCCCCTCATCGCGGCCGGCCAGAACCTCGCGTTCTGGCCCATGGGCTACATCTTCCGCAAGTCCGGAGCCTTCTTCCTGCGCCGCACCCTCCAGGGGTCCAAGTTCTACACCGAGGTCTTTGCCAACTACATCAGGGCCGTGCTCAAGGAGGGCTACCCCATCGAGTACTTCATCGAGGGGGGCCGCTCCAGGACCGGCAAGCTGGTCCTGCCCAAGATGGGGCTTCTGGCCATGCTCATCTCCGCGTGCGAGGAGGGCTGGTGCAACGACCTCATCTTCGTGCCCACCTCCATCACCTACGACAGGGTGCTCGAGGAGGACGCGTACCTCAGGGAGCTCACCGGGGGCACCAAGGAGAAGGAGAGCCTCAGGCAGCTGCTCTCCATCTCCCGCTACCTCAAGAAGCGTTACGGCAAGATATATCTCAAGTTCTCCGAGCCCATTTCCCTTAAGGACTACGTCTCGAATCTCGGCCAGGAGCTCTCGTCCATGAGGCCGAGGTTCAGGTATGCCATCTTCAGGGACATGGCCTACCGCATAATCCGCCGCATAAACGACAAAATGGTGCTCACCCCCTTTGCCCTGGTATCCGCGGCCTGCCTCGCCACCCCCAGGCGGGGCATATCCATGGCGGAGATAACCCAGATATGCCGCCTGTACACCGACTTTATGAGAGAGGAGGAGGTGGTCTTCTCCGGCACTCTGGGCACAATAGAGTCCGCGGTGGAGGGGACCCTGGCCATGATGGTCTCGGGCAAGCTTCTCGAGATGATGTCCATAGACGGGGTCTCGGGGCCCGAGGACCTCTTCTACGCGGTGGACGAGAAGTCCCGGCTCAAGCTCGAGTTCTACAAGAACGGCATGGTCCACTTCATACTTCCCGCGGCCTACGTGTGCGTGTCCATCATCTCCAAGGAGGGCTACAAGGCCTCCCTGAAGGAGATCGTGGACGACTACGACTTCCTCCAGGACTTCTTCAAGTACGAGTTCGTCTGGGACGCGGAACTAAAGACCAAGGACGAGGCCGAAAGGGTGCTCAGCTACCTTCAGGCCCGCGACTTCGTCACCTTTGACACC
>JARFUL010000279.1 GCA_029289015.1 Syntrophobacteria bacterium
TTTTGATGGGTAAAAATCCTTCTCGCCGGCCATGTCAGAATCCGAGACTCTTTCCAAAACAGCTTGGCCCGGGCGAGTGTAAATCATCTGTAACAAAATTAGATTTAAGACTGGTATCAGCGGAAAGCTCTAATTTTTAACCCAAAAACAGTATTTTGGCAACATAAAATATAACCCGCGCCCCAACTTTTGGGAATGCTGCCTAAAAAATCAGCCCCCAAACCCCGGCTTCACCAGCTCGGCCAGGAGCATCCGGTAGAACAGCCCAGGCTGGTCGTCCATCATAAAATGGCCGGATTCGGGCACAACGAGATAGGGGATGCCTGCGGCTTCGAGGAAGCTTTTTGACGCGGGAATAAGGGAGTTTTCTCCGAACACGTAGCAACTCTTCTGGGCAAGCGCGGAGAACCGGGCCATGAGATCGCCGCGCCGGCTCTCAGCCACCAGGGAGACCGAGCTCAGGTAGAGCGCAGGAGGGTGGACCCTCAGTATGTTCTCATAATAATTCTTTAGGCTGTATGCCGCGTCTCTCTCCAGCCGCTCCTCCAGGTCGCGCTTGAACTCCTCGTATCCGTGCCCGAGGAATTCCTCAAGGGTGTAGGCCGCTATCCGGCCGCTGAAGGTGCAGTCGTCGTAGCCCAGGTTGCCCTCCAGGTTTATGAAGGCCCGCACCTCTTCAACAGAGAGAGACTCAGCCACGTAGAGCCCGATGACGCCGCCCATTGAGTGGGCTACCACTGTGACGGCCCCCAGGCTCAATCCCTTTATCCACGCGAGCACGAGCTCCGCCTGGTCCTTCATGGTGTAGGAGAAATCATGGGGCCGGCCCGAGCTGCCGCACCCCGGGAGATCGAGCGCGGCCAGGGTATATTCGCTGAACTCCTCCATCTCGAACGCGGGGTAAAAGGAGTTCATGGACGCGCCGAGGCCGTGGATGAAGACCACCGCTTCCGGGCCGCGGGGCCGGTGGCGGTACGCTATTTTCTGGCCCATCACCCGGGCCGCCTCCATGTCGAAACCCTCCTTCATCTGAGCCTTTTCCCCCCTTGGCCCCAAGCAGCCGCTCGGGTGAAATGATTCCCCGGATCAATATAAACCATGGGGGCCGAAAATATCCATATCTGGTTAGCCTTTTCTGTTTAGGCCGGTCAAGTCCAAAGTATCTTCGCGAAGCCCCCCCGCGGGCGCGGCTCCCGGCTTTCGGTGTTGGACCTTGGTCTTTGACACGGGGGAGCGGTTTCCCTATACTCTTTTCGTTGAAAGACGAGGTCTTTCAGTGATTAAACATCTCCATCAGCGGGTCTCGGGGTTTTGGCTTCACCGAGCGGGGAGCGGACATGAGGGCGTCTCCCCCCATAATTTTAACAAGAGAGCAGAGGGAGACAACCCATGAAGAAATCACTGGGAGCGAAGACACTGGCCTATCCTGCACCGGTCTGGGTCATCGGGACCTACGACAAGGCCGGAAAACCCAACGTCATGACCGCGTCCTGGGCGGGGATATGCTGCTCCGAGCCGCCCTGCGCCGCGGTGGCCCTGAGGAAGGCCACCTACACCTACGGCAACATCGTAAACCGCGAGGCCTTCACCATAAACGTCGCGCCGGAAAGCTACGTGAAACAGGCCGACTACTTCGGCATCGTGTCCGGCGCGAGGGAGGACAAGTTCGCGAAGACCGGGTTTACTCCAGTGAAGGCCGAACATGTGGACGCGCCCTATGTGGACGAGTTTCCCCTGATTCTAGAGTGCAGGCTGATCCACTCCATTGAGATTGGACTCCACACCCAGTTCATCGGCCAGATCATGGACGTAAAGGCCGACGAGGAGGTGCTGGGCGAAGAGGGCAACCCGGAAATGGACAAGGTGAGGCCCGTAATATTCGGCCCCGGTATCCGGAAGTACTACGGGCTCGGGGAGTTTCTGGGCAAGGGTTTCACCATAGGAAAAGAGATATAGTGTCCAAGATATGCCCGCTCCATCACGGCCCGAGCACGGACGCGGCTATCTCTGTCGGTTCTTCTTGTCCACCAGCTTGAGGAGCGCGTATATGGACTCCATGCGGGGGACGTGTACCCCGTGTCTCTTCGCGGCCCTTATCGCGTTGCCCAAGATGGCCTCCACCTCCAGGGGTCTCTTATCCTCGAAGTCGAGGAGCATGGAGGTCTTGTAGGGGGCTATCTCCAGGGTGTCCTTGATGTTCCTCTCCACTATGTCCGGGGGGAGCTCGCTTCCTGCCGCGGCCGCGATTTCCGCGACCTCTTCCATGATCAGCTCGATGAGCCTCGCGGACTCGGGGTCCGAGAGCATCTCCTCGGTGTTCACCCCGCCCCCCAGCACGCTGATGGGGTTGAAGGGCGCGTTCCAGACCAGCTTCTGCCACCTCGCGGCCACCACGTCGGTAGAGACATTGCAGGTCACTCCCGAAGCTCTAAAGAGCTCTGCTAGCCTGGTCGCCGCGTCGGAGTGCCCGGAGGGATACCTGCCCAGGGTCAGGGAGCCGTAGTCCTGGTGGAAGATGCGGCCCGGCCCGGTCCTGCTCACGCAGATGAACGCGAGGCCGCTGATGACCTCGTTTCGAGGAAACGCTTGAGCCACGGGCCCCTCTATCTCCACGCCGTTCTGTATCAGCACTATGGCCGTGTTTTCGCCCACAGCCGCGCGGATGATCTCGGGGGTCTCCACCTCCGGCAGGACCTTCAGCCCCACCAGGATGTAATCCGGCGGCGCGCGGTACTCCCCAGCGGACCTTACCACCTCCTCAAAACGGTAGTGGAAGTCGCCCAGGGGGCTTTGGACAGCCACGCCCCGTCCCTTCACCGCGTCGTAGTCCGAGCGCAGCACCGCGGAGACCCTGGCCCCGGCCTGGGAGAGCTTGCCTCCGTAGAAGCATCCTATCGCGCCCGCGCCCACCACCAGCACCCTGGGGCCAAGAGCGCCGCGCTCTCGGGAAACGGTCTCAGGCATCACAGCCCGGCCTCTTCCTCCTCGTCATCATCCGGGCCCAGCAAACGAATTTTATCCCTCTGCTCCTTCGGCCACTGGGAGCAGAACGCGGGCCTGCCCTTCATCACCCGCTTCATGCACAAAGAGCAGGTGGGCTCGCACACCACAATGGGGCTGTGCACAATGCCCTGGGCCTTCTTGGGCCACTCGGGGTCCGCGAAGAGCACCCTTGCCAGGCCGATGAGGTCCGCGTGTTCTTGCTCCAGGATCATCCGGGCGGTCTCGGTGGACTGTATCCTCCCCGCGGTTATGATGGGGGTCTTGGGAACGGCCCTCTTGATCTCAGCCGCGAAGCCCACCATGTATCCCTCGTCTCTTTCCTTGTCCAGGTACTCGGGGATGAAGAAGGAATCATAGGTCCCCGCCATTACGGAAAGGTAGGCGACGCCTCTCTTTTCGAGCTCCCGGGCGAAGGGAGCGGTCTCGTCCGGGTGGAGCCCGTCCGGCAGCCACTCGTCCGCGAGAAAGCGGTATCCCACCGGAAAGTCGCTCCCCACCTCGTCCATCACCGCGTCCACCACCTCGAGGGGAAACCTCATCCGGTTTATGAGCGGCCCGCCGTAGCCGTCGGTCCTGAGGTTGGTCCGGCCGGAGAGAAACTGGACGAGAAGGTAGCCCGTGCCGCCGTGGAGCTCAACCCCGTCAAACCCGGCCTCCTTGACCCGGCGCGCTCCCGCTTGAAACGCGCGGATGACCATGTCCACATCTTCCCCGGTCATCTCCCTGGGCACCACCCCCCAGGTCTCAATCGGGGAGGGGGCCATCTTCTCCGGCATGAACGCGTACCTGCCCGCGTGGTTTATCTGGACAAAGCTCAGCGCGCGCTCCCCCTTGATGGTCCCGGCCAGCTCTGCCAGGCCCGGGATAAAGCGATCGTCATGCACGCTCAGGGTGAAGGGCGAGACCAGGCCCGTGGGGTCCACGGAGATGTTCTCCACCACGATCAGCGCGGCCCCGGACGCGGCCATCTTTTGGTAGTGCTCGAGTAAGACGGGGCTCGTGGTCCCGTCTGCATTGGCATACCCCAGAAACATGGGAGCCATGGTTATCCGGTTTTTCAGCTCAAGCCCCTTGAGGTGAAACCGGGAGAACAGCAGGCTAGCTTCGCTCATGTCTACCTCCCCATTATCCTGATTTTTAAAGAGCCCCTTCGCGTATATCAAGGTTCTCGCTTCAGCCAGCACCACCGAAGCGAGGGACCACCGCTTCGCGCGGGCCCTATCTTACCATAACCCAAGCCCGGGTTTCACGTGTTGGGGGACTGGCAAATAGTATCACCGCGTCTTAATTATTATACTGATATCCGAAGCCGCAAGGAACCTTTTGGGCTCCAAGAATGCGTGACTCCTTCAAGCCGGGGACAAGCTCGCGGCTGAGCTGGCCGCGCTCAGGCAGAAGATTGCCCGGCTCGAGGGACTGGAAGCCCGGCACAAGCTGCTGGAAGAAGAGCCTCTCGGACTCGACAATCAGCAGCCTGCCGGTTCTATTTTCCTTCTTCGACGACAAAGGGGTCTTTTACCGGTGGAATGAAAACGTTGAGAGGGTCACCGGGTATGCGGGCGAAGAGATAGCGGGCATGAGCCCGCTTGATTTTTTTGAGGGAGAGGACCAGGAGCTAGTTGCCCAGAGCATCCAAGAACCCTTCTCAAGCGACGGGGCCAGCGTTGAGGCAAGCCTCTTCACTTTAACCTTGTCTTCGCCCATAGCGGACACCTCCTTACATGACTCTAATTACATGCACTCAGGTGTCCAATGCAATTGTAGACCGGGGGAAGGGTCCTCATCGCGAGCGGCTACGCGCCCGAAGGATCCACCAGGGACGCGGTGAGCGTCAGCTCGAAAGGATTCATCAGCAAGCCCTACCGGGTGAAAAACATGCTGCAGATGGTCCGCATGGCCCTGGACGAAGATTGAGGCCCCGGGGCTAGAGTCTCGGCCAACCACAATCCCTCTTTCGGGAAAAAAAGAAGGCTCCCCACCCCGAAGAGCCTTCTAAGGCTTTAGCGCCGCCATGATACAGGATCTATGGCGCGTACCTATACTAATCTATATTCTAAAAAACTCGAACCTTATTTTTAGCTTCGAAAAACCTTAGTCCGGTGCATGGGCAATTCCCGGTTCAAAGCGCGGACTTTCAGCTCAGCAGCCCTCGTCATCCACGATCTTGAATCCCGTTACACCCTGCTGCTCGGGCGCGGGCTCGACCTTCTCGGGAGCCTCTTTTACGACCATTTGTTTCCCGGGCCCGATCCTCTCCCCTGCGGGTACTTTGCACCTGTCAAGGTTCTCAAATCCATGAAAAAAGTGCAAGCCCGCCGCGGACATTTTACCAGGATATGGGGCCGGGAGGGAGGCAGGACCGTGGAATTCTCTGGCTCCATCGCGGCATGGATAGCACCCGCGCGCCCATCCCGGCACCCTTCGGGCAACGGGCGGGTAGGCGCGCGCCGGTGAAACCCGCTATTAATCGGGAAAACCCACGGGCATTATCAGCAAAGGGTCATGATCGGGGGGGCACCCGATGGTCTTGATGATCCTTTGGTTTTTAAAGGCCCCCACAATACCGGACTTGAGGCCCAGGGCCTCGGCCTGGAGAAAGATGTTCTGGCCCACGCAACCGGCCTCGATATGGGTGTAGAGAACACCCCGGGGGCCGTACTTGACGGAGCTTCGGGCGTACTGCCCCGTTATTACCAGCACCACCGGCGCGCGGGCCAGCCACATCTGGTGCAGCGCGCCCGCGGCCACCGCGCTGCGCAGGTCGCCCCTTTGGATCAGACCCAGGCTGTGATCCTCGGGCCTGAAGTGGTAGACACCCGCGACCAAAGAGCCCGCGCCTCCCTCGCCCACCACCGCATAGAGGTCGATGGGGTAAAGCGCGCCCGCGGAGGGAGCGGTCTTTAAATGGCGGCCGTACTGTTTCGCACTGACCCCGTAGGCTCCCCAAAGAACCTGGGAGAGCTGCCCGAGGGTCAGCGCGCGGGAATCGAACGACCGGTGGGTGCGGCGTGCCTTGAGGGCCTCCTCCACGGATACCTTCCCCTTGAACGAGGGCACGGGCAGGGAGATATTCTCCTCGCCCCGGGCCCGGCTGGGGGAGGATGCAATGACCAGCAGCCAAATTGCCGCCAGGCCAAGGCACAGCCCCACCCGCGCGCCCCTCCCAAACCTTTTGGCAAGACGGCTAAAAGCCTTATGCCTTGTTTTATGGGTAAGGGTCATCTTCTCAAACCTCGCTTGAGCTTATGATAATTTGGATACCTTTCCATCCCGGTTTCGGGTCTTGTCTATAAATAGATTAGACCAAAGCCGCGGCCTGTTTCAACAGGTTGCAGGCCAGCCCTGGCCCTCAACACGGTAACCTTTACATCCCGCCCAACAATCAAGTCGCCGTTTCCGTGCCGCATGAAACAGTTCATGCACAAAGAGAGACGCGCCCTAGTGCTTATTCCGGGCTGGATTGATGATTTTGGCCTGCAAAATTTTGGAACTAACACCTTTTAATCCTGAGCGTTTTATGGCAAACGGCCAGGGGTTGTTTCTCTGTCTGATATTTATTCCCGGTATCTTATTTTAGCTGATCTCTTTTGGATATTTTTTTCCCGGAGGCCACCGGTGAACCCCCCCGAATTTGGCAACCGGCCCCAAT
>JARFUL010000280.1 GCA_029289015.1 Syntrophobacteria bacterium
GCCAATCATTCATAATTTAACTTAACTCAAAATGCTATTAAGATATGTGCCCTTCAGCCCACTCTCCTCCGCGACCTCCCGCATCCCCATTATCGTATCTTCGATAAGCTCGGATAGCTCGACCCCGAGCATTTCCGCGCCTTTTTGGATTATCTCCCTGTCTACGCCCGCGGCGAACCTCTTGTCTTTGAATTTCTTGCGCACCGACTTGACCTTGAGGTCCAGGACCGATTTGGAGGGCCGGATGAGCGCGGCCGCGGCCACGAGCCCGGTGAGCTCGTCCACAGCAAAGAGGTACTTCTCAAGGAGGGTCTCGGGTACTGCGTCGGTATACCTGGGCCACCCGTGGGAGAGCACCGCGCGGATAATATCGTCGGGCCAGCCCGCGTCTCTTAGTATCTCAGCAGACTTCTTGCAGTGCTCGTCCGGGTGTTTTTCGTAGTCCAGGTCGTGGATGAGCCCCACCGCTCCCCAGGTCTCGGCCTCTTCCCCGAGCTTTTGGGCCACATGTCTAAGCACCGCCTCAACTGCCAGCGCGTGCTTTATCAACGACTCGGATTTGTTGTGCTCCTTGAAGAGATTCCACGCGTCTTCCCTGGTGGGGCGCGCCTCTCCCACGACATCCCCCCGGGCTAGTGCACCGAGCCGCCGCCGCGGTTGCGGGGGGGCAGCTCTATGTCGAGGTCGTCGGCCTCGTCCCTCTCCTTGAGGGACTCGAGATAGCTGTCTATCTCTATGTCGAGGAACTCGGCCAGGTCGAGGAGGTCCGAGGTGTCGAACTCCACCCGTATGAGCCTTCCCAGAGCCTTGAGAAGCTCCGCTGAGGAGCGGGGGTTTTCCAGGTGGAGGGTGTAGCCGGGGATCTCGCCGAGGATGCAGTAGCCGGGCAGGCCCCGCTTGGCCGCAAGCGCGGGCAGGAGCCCGTTCATCCCGGTGATGTGGCCCTCCTCAAAGGGGTCTATGGAGAGGTGGCTGAGGCTCGCCAAAATCTCCCCCCGGTTCGCGGATATGAGCACCCGGGGCTCGTCGTAATGGCTCATGTTGGTGGGGAGCGCGGCAAAGGTGATGACCCCCGCGGCGCCGAACTCCTGGGCCGTGTCGAGCACCATCTCGCCGAGCTTCAGCTCCCTGCCGGGGATGGGCTGGCCCTCCCCGAGGAAGATGAGAAGGTCCCTGGGCGCGCCTTCGAGCCGGGCCGTGTAGAGGAACGACTCCGGGAGGTTGGGGTCCTCGAAGACCCCGTCCCTCACCATCACCCCGGGCAGGTGGAAGCAGTCCAGGGCTTCCAGGTGGCCCGCGAGCTCGGCATCGGTCACCCGTATGAGATGCTCCACCGCCTTCACCGCGACATATCCCATGCCCGGCCACGCGGCCACCAGGTAAGGCTCCCTGAGCCTTGGAAGCCTCTTGATCTTTTGTATGAAACTCAAATCAGCCCTCTCATTCTAATTTGCACCCTATGGCCTGGAACTGGTGGTCCACCAGGAGTGACGTCACCACCTCTCTTTCCATTTTAGCCGTGGAGACTATTTCAATGGTATGGTTTTTTCCGTTAAGGTCGGTAAATTCGATCTTCTCGCCCTGCGCGAACCCTCCCCTCTTGAACCAGGCGGACGGCGGAAGCAGCCACACCCTGCCGTAGCGCTCCTCGAACTTCAGGTAGTTGATGGTGTCGAAGGGGAACATCAGGTAGAGGGCCAGCTCCTCGTCACTGGCCTTTCTTTTCATCTCCCGCTCGAGAAACTTCCTCCTGCCCTCGATGTCCTCCGCGGTGGAGCTTGCGGCCGCGCTCTTCGCGTTCAGCTCCCGCCAGCTCATCTCCTCGGGGCTCGTGTCACCCAGAACCTTCTCGTAGATCCACTTCTCGGGCCTGTAGAAGG
Organism: Syntrophobacteria bacterium; assembly: GCA_029289015.1. Classification (GTDB taxonomy): domain Bacteria; phylum Desulfobacterota; class Syntrophobacteria; order JARFUL01; family JARFUL01; genus JARFUL01. The sequence goes on from JARFUL010000280.1 coordinate 1,881, forward strand.
GCAGCGGGCCGTAGCGCCCCCTGAGCAAATCCTTGAGGTCGTTGGTCACCCGCTTGTACCGGTCGCCCTCCAGCACGTTGGCCACCGCGGTTGTCCACAGTATCTGGGAGCCCGGGGTCACGGCCCAGAAGTTCCCCAGCTCGACGTGCACCTTCGCGAACTCGGTGAATATCTCGTCTATGCGGTCCGCGAAACCGCCCTTCTCCGCCTGCTCGAAGACCGAGCTCATGGCCCCGCCGGTGAGCTTGTAGGAGGCCACCGTGGGGTCGTGGCACCGGTAGGGGGACTCGAGGTGCGCGTAGAAGGTCCTTTGGTGCCTGAGCACCTCGGAGGTCTCGGTCAGGGCCTTGAAGTTGAGGCCCGGGGAGTCCTTGCCGTATTCCCTCAGGGTCTGGGCCACCGTAAGCGCGGGCGGAGGGCCGTAGAACCCGGACATGCCGTGGTCGCCCACGTCGCAGATCTTGGCCCCCCCCATTATGGCCATATAGGCCCTCGCGGTGTCGTTGCCGTCGGTGTTGTGGCCGTGGTAGGAGACTATCAGCCCGGGAAATCGTTCTATAATTGCCTTGACGAGGTCGTGAATACCCTGGGGCGTGCCCAGGCCGGAGTGGTTCTTCAGGCAGAGGATGATATCTTCCCCGGTGATTTCCACGATCTCCTCCGCCTTCTTCACGTACCAGTCCACCGTGTGCTCCGGGCCGGTGGAGTAGCAGATCGCGGGCTGGAGTATCTTCCCGGCCTTCTTCACCTCCTCGAACACCACCTCCATGTTGGGCACGCAGTTCAGGAAGTCGTAGACCCGCCAGACTTCCACATACTCGGCGAACTTTGAGACCACGAACCGCTGGACCTCCTCGGGATAGTGGCGGTAGCCGAACAGGTTGGCCCCGCGGCAGACCGCCTGGATCGGGGTGTCGGGCATCGCGGCCTTTATTACCCTGAGCTTGTCAAAGGGGCTTATCTGCTTCTTGAGAAGGTCCATGTGCACCGACGCGCCGCCTGTGACCTCGAAGGAGAAGTATCCCACCTGGTCTCTCAGGGGCGCGGCCTTGAGCGTGGTCTGGGGCATGATCCTCGAGCGGAAGTCGGACTGGGACACGTCCCGCTCGTTGTTGGTGAGGAAGAACCCTTCCTGGTCCCTCAAAATGGACAGCGCATCTTCAACAGGCGTCTTGGCGGTTATCATACCTGCCATCCCCTAAACCCCTCCTACTCCGCGTGGGGGTTGAAGCCCCTCGCGTTTATCTCCGAGATGAGCCGGGCAAGTTTGTCCTCTTCCCTCTCCTTGACCCGGTAGTCGAAGAGCTCCCTGTGGGTCTCAAGATAGGACGTGTCGAACCTCTTCGCGAGGAAGTCCTTCTCCTTGACGAGCTGCTGGAAGAAGGGAATCGTGGTGTAGGGGCCTATGATCACGAACCCGTCCAGGGCCCTCGTCAGCCTCTGAACCGCCTCCTCCCAGGTGAAGCCGTAGACCGTGAGCTTCACCAGCATGGAGTCGTAGAACTGGGGCACGTCGTAGCCCTCGTAGACCGCTCCGTCCAGGCGCACCCCGTGCCCTCCTGGGGCTATGTAGACGTTGATGGTGCCCGGGGTGGCGATGAAGTCGTTTTTCGGGTCCTCCGCGTTTATCCTCAGCTCTATCGCGTATCCCCTCCTGTTTACGTGTTCCTGGGTAATGGAGAGGTTCTCCCCCGCGGCTATGGAGATCTGCTCCCTCACGATGTCTATGCCGGTGATCATCTCGGTGACCGTGTGCTCCACCTGGATCCGGGTGTTCATCTCGAGGAAGTAGAAGTTATCCTCCGGGTCCACGAGGAACTCCACGGTCCCGGCAGACTCGTAGCTCGCGGCCCTGGCCGCGTCCAGCGCGACCCGGCACATCTCCTGCTCCAGGCCGTTGTCAAGGAGCGAGGGCGCTATCTCCACCAGCTTCTGGTGGCGTCTCTGGATGGAGCAGTTGCGGCTGCCCAGGTGGACTATATTGCCGTGCTTGTCCGCTAAGATCTGCACCTCCACGTGCCTGGAGTTCTTGAGGCATTTCTCCAGGTAAATCTCGTCGTTTCCAAAGGCCATTACCGCCTCGGACCTAGAGGCCCTCATCACCTCAGCGAGCTTATCGGCCTCCTCCACCATGCGGATGCCCCGGCCGCCGCCGCCGGAGACCGCCTTCACCATGATGGGAAGGCCGTGCTCAGCCAGAAACTCCCGGGCCTCCCTCTCGCCCTCCTCGTCCCGGGAGAGCACGCCCGTACCCGGGATCATGGGAATGCCCGCGTCCACCATGATCCTGCGGGCCACCACCTTGGAGCCCATGTCGCTAATCACCTTCGGGGGCGGGCCCACGAAGACCAGACCCGCGTCGGTGCAGGCCTCGGAAAAGGCCGGGTTCTCCGCGAGGAAGCCGTAGCCGGGGTGCACGGCCTGCGCGCCGGTCTTTTGGGCCGCTTCCACGATCCTCTCTATGCTTAAGTAGTCCTTCCTGGGGCCCGAGCCCAGGCAGAAGGCCTCATCGGCCCTCATGATGTGATAGGACTCCTTGTCCGTCTCCTCATAGACCGCGACCGCCTTGAGGCCCAGCTCCTGCGCGGAGCGGATGATCCTCACCGCTATCTCACCCCGGTTTGCCACCAACAGCTTCTTAAACATGGCCCCTCAATAAACCTTAAAAATATCCTTGCCCACAGCCCCGGGCCCCGACTTAACAGAGCACCGCCTGGCCTGGTATTTATAACAGAATACGGGCCGGCAGGAAAGCCCGAGGAGCAATCTGGACTCTTATTTTCGCGTGCTGATTGGAAAAACCAAAAAAGGATGCACCAAGGTCCGCGCCAAAACAGGGATACATTAGCACAAGGTCAAAGGGGGAGCAAACGGTTGCTTGCCGGAAGACCATGCTTCGGGACCCCTTGCCGCGGGCGGGTGTCTACAGGGCTGAATCGCGCGCCAGGAAGAGCCCTATGATGGTCTTCGCGTCGGTGATCTCGCGCGCAAAGACCATGTCCAAAGCCTCCTCGACGCGCCTTGTCTCCACCCGGGCGATCTCGTCGGATATCTCTTCGCGGAACGGCCCCTCGAGGCCCGACGCGGAAAAGATGTGGAGCAGCTCGCTGGAGTAGGCCGCGGCAGGGTGGAACTCGAGGACCTTCTCCAGGGTCTTGGCCCTGTAGCCCGTCTCCTCAAAGAGCTCCCGCCGGGCGCACTCCTCGGGGCTCTCCCCCCTGTCCACCTTGCCCGCGGGAAGCTCAAGTGTCCAAAGCCCCGCACCATACCTGAACTGCCTCACCATGAGGATCTCGCGGCTATCGAGGAAAGCCAGCACCGCCGCGGCCTCGGGGTGGTCCACCCTGAGGCGCTCCTTCACCCTTCCCGAGGAGGTCGTCACCTCGTCGAGATAGGCCGAAAGGCTGCCTGTGCTGAAAAAGGACCTGGTCCTCCTCAAATGCTCCATGAATATCAACGCCCCCTCTCTCTTTGTGTCCCGAAATCTAGCAACAGGCCAAAACAGTGTCAAGTAGAGCTCTTTAGGCTTGAGGTTTTTGGGGTCAGGTGATAGTTAATCGGTTCATGAAGCCCACAAGATACCTGATATTGATGCTCCTCGGCGTGCTTCTCCTTGGGCCCGGCACCGCGCTCTCCCTGACCCAGGAGGAGCAGAACACCATAGATGTATACAAGCAGTGCCGCATGGGGGTGGTGAACATAACCACCACGGAGCTGGGCTTCGACTTCTTCCTGCAGCCCTACCCCAAAAAGGGCGCGGGCTCGGGCGTGGTGGTGGACAGCCGCGGCTTCGTGGTGACCAACTACCACGTGGTGGCCGGCGCGAAGCGAATCGAGGTCACCTTCGGGGACGGGACCCGCAGGAAGGCCGAGATCGCGGGCCAGGCCCCGGAGAACGACCTCGCGGTCCTCAGGGTGGAAAACCCGCCCGGGGGCGCGCTGGCCCTTAGCCTTGGCAACTCCGACAAGGTGGAGGTGGGCCAGAAGGTGATGGCCATAGGCAACCCCTTCGGCCTGGGCCATACCCTCACCACGGGCACGGTGAGCGCGCTGAGAAGCAGGGTGGGCCACACGGGCGGCGTGATGATAGAGAACGTGATCCAGACCGACGCGGCCATAAACCCGGGCAACTCCGGGGGGCCGCTCCTCGACTCGGCCGGCAGGGTCATCGGCATAAACACCTCTATCCTCAGCCCCACCGGCGCATACGTGGGCATCGGGTTCGCGATACCCGTGAACCAGGCCAAGACCCTCATGCCCTCCCTGGTGTCGCCCGTGCCGAGGCTCGCGGGCTGGGGGATCGCGCTTCTCTTGTTCCTGGCCCTGTTCCTGTGGATCCGGAAGCGCTTGAAGAAAGCGCCCGCGGTGCCCCGCGGGGAGACCGGGCCGAGGAGGTACCATTGAGACCGCGGATCGTTTTAGCCCTTGTCCTGGCCCTGGGGCTCCACCTCGCGGCCGCGGTAGCGCTCTATGCGCAGACCGAGGACGAGAGGAACAACGTGGAGATCTACCGCAGGACCGCGCCCGCGGTGGTGAACATAACCTCCATCACCCTCAGCCGGGACTTCTTCTTCAACGTAATCCCCAAAAAGGGCGCGGGCTCGGGCGCGGTGATCGACGAGCGGGGCTACGTGCTCACGAACCACCACGTGATCGCGGACGCGCAGCAGCTCATGGTGACCTTCCACGACGGCACGAAGTCCAGGGCCAGGCTGGTGGGGAAAGACGAGGAGACCGACATAGCGGTGATAAAGGTGGCCAACCCCCCGGCAAACCTCAAGGTTTTGCCCCTGGGCGACTCCGACAGGCTCCAGGTGGGCCAGAAGGTGATGGCCATGGGCAACCCCTTCGGCCTGGGCCTCACGCTGACCACTGGGGTCATAAGCTCCCTCGGCCGCACCCTCCGCTCCGCGTCCGGCCGGAAGGTGGACGACATAATCCAGACCGACGCGGCCATAAACCCCGGCAACTCCGGAGGCCCGCTCCTCGACTCCGACGGCATGGTCATAGGCATAAACACCTTCATCTTCAGCCCCACGGGCGCGTCCGTGGGCATCGGGTTCGCGATCCCCATCAACACGGTCTCCAGGATACTCTCCGACCTCATAGAAAAGGGCTACTACCCCCAGCCCTGGCTCGGGGCCACCGTGGCCACGGTTGACCCCGGCATGGCCGAGAGGCTGAGGCTGCCCGCTGAAAGGGGCGCGCTCCTGGTAAAGGTGATCCCCGGCAGCCCGGCCCAGCTCGCGGGCCTACAGGGAGCGACCCGCGAGGCCAGGGTGGGAAACATGGTGCTGGGGGTGGGCGGCGACCTGGTGGTGGCTACGGACGCTAGGCCCGTGAAATCCGCGACGGAACTCATCAGGTTCATCCGGTCCAAGAGGCCCGGCGACACCGTCACCCTGACGATATTCAGCTATGATGGAGACAGAAGGAAGGTCACGGTGAGCCTGGGGGAGAGGCCGAGGTAATCTTACTTTTCGGAAGGCAACTGAGGGGGCTTACGCCCCCGGGAACCCCGGGGGCCATTGGCCCTTTTCTGTTCACTGGCTAACGTGGGGGCCGCGCCCCCTGGTTTTTTTTACCGTCGTATGTGTCTTGGCGGTACCTTACGGCTTTGCCCCGCGGCCCAGCGCGCGCAGCTTGGTCTTGGCTATCGCGGCCAGCACGTCCTGGCCGGGGTAGAGCTGGATAAACTCCCGGTAGTAGATCTTCGCGTCATTTATCCTGCCCAGCTTCTCGGAGAGCCTGGCCAGGGAGAAGAGCACCGTGCGGCCGGGCCTTTTCGTCTCCTTGGACGCGTTGAGGAAATACTCGAAGGCCTCCTCGGTCCTGCCCTGGACCTCGAGCGAGTAGCCCAGCCCCTCAAGCGCAAGGGGCAAGAGAGGGTCGTCCGCCGAGCTCTTGGATATGAAGACGCGGTAGGCCCGCTCCGCGGCCTTGGGGTCGCCCCGGTAGTACTCCAGGTTGCCCAGGTCCAAAAACCCTATGGGCGCCAGGTCGCGGTCGGCAAGGGTTTCGAGCAGAGAAGCGGTCTTCTCCAGGGACGCCCTGTCCCAAACGCTCCTCAGGTGAGAGATCACGGCCACGTACTGGGCGGTGGAATGGGCCTCCTTGCGCTGCATGTACCATTTACCCAGGAAGAAGAGAGCCATCACCACCACCAGGGACGCGCAGGCCCCGATTATCCAGGTCTTGTACTCCTGGTAGAATAGATCCATGTGGCTGGGAACCACGAGGTCGGGTCTTTTTCTAGGTCTGTCCGCCGCCAATTTTGGGGGCCTCCTTTTCCAGAAATTCTCGGGTCAGCCGGCCCTGGCCAGCCTCAGGGCCACCTGGGTCACCAGGGACCACACGCAGTCCAGCGGCAAGAACCGATCCACCGAGGAGTCGAAGGTGGTGGCCACCGAGGCCCCGAACTCCTCGTCCGCACTCCAGAGGATGAAGCCCAGCGGCACCCAGGGAAGGGGCATCAGCCTGATGGACGCGTCCCCCATGCCCGTGGCCACCCCGCCAAGCCTTGTGCCCGCTTCGATGAACCCTTCTGGGTCGGTGCCGTACCGCTCTAAGATCACTCCGATCCTCAGCTCGTGGGGCCCGGTGAAGAAGAATTGCCCGCCCTTGAGCTCCTTTTCCGTGACCGTGCGCCCTATGAGCCCCTTTCCGTCGGCCCTGATCAGATAGTTGAGCACCACCATGTAAAACTCGAAGTTGAGCCCCTCCCCGGGCTGAATGAGCCTTTGTTGCGGAAGCACGGTGTAGTCTGCGTCGAGGTACCGGAGCAGATAGCCGCCGTCCCTGTGGAGAACCCCCGCGTTCCGGGTCACCTCCTCGGGGCTCTTCCGGGAAAGCTCCTCCCACAGCGCGGGGTCAACGTCGCGGGGGTCGCGGTAGGGCCTCTTCTCTTCAGCCATTGGCACCCTCGCCCCGGGCCAGGGACTCGAGGAGCGGCTCTATTATGGCCAGGGCCTTCTCCTTCATGGTTTCGGGCACCAGCAGCGCGCCCCACCCTTTCTGGGGGATGAATATTCCGTTGTACGCGGTCTCCTCGTGACCCAGAACAAGATGGGGCACCCCCTCCTTTTCGAGCGCGTCCTTTACAAGGTCGGCCTCGAAGCGCGAGGAGAGCACCTTCACCCGTGTGAGATCGTCTTCCATGGCTTAAGGGGTTCGTTTATCCCGTTTCGGGGTTTTGGTCAAGGGAAATCCCCGCGGCCCCAAGCACCGCTTCGGCCCCCGCGAGGTCTCCTTCGCCGTTGAGGAGAGGGGTGCAAAGGGAGAGCGCGCCCTGCCTGCGCATTATCTTCGCTGCAAAGGCCATGCAGGTGGGCTCATCGCAGAGCCTGCAGTTGGTGCCTGGAAGGGTTTTGAAGAGGTCCAGCGGCCCCACGGTGATTCTCTTGTCGAAGACAGGGGTGATCTCGTCCATCCTTGCGGCCGCGTCCCTGGCCAGCTCCACCAGCTTCTTGAAGATTTCCTCGGCCTCACTCTCGTCCATGACCGCGGTGATGGTGGTTTTTTTTGGATAGATCCCGATGATGTGGACCGAGTCGAAGTAGTTGATCACCCCGGCCGCGTGCTGGTAGGTGCACCCGGGGATCAGGGCCGCGATGTAGGGCAGCAGCTCACTGAGGTCGTCCGGGTAGGTCACCACCGCGTTGCGCTTGGTGGAGGTGGGCATGCACTCTATGTTGGTGATCTCAAGATGGTAGGTTTCAAGAACCAACGCAACCACCTCCTACTGGCTGCCCGCGGCCTTCATCCTCCGCTCCATCATCGCGAGGTAGGACTCGCTCAGGGGGGAGTCGGAAGACTTGAGGAGGTCGCAGGGATAGTCCGCGCAGTCCCGCCCGCAGTGGGACACGGACCTTTGGGCCGCGCAAGCCAGGATGGGGCAGGGCTTGCCCCATCTGCGCTCCTGGAGGGCCATCGCGGTGTCAACCTCCGGGGAGTCGCCCGCTGAGCAGGTGCACACCTCTCCCAGGTAGGCCCTGCAGACCCAGCAGCTTATCCCGCAGGCCCCTGTGGGCCCGGGGGTCTTGGCTTCACTCCGGCACATGGTTTTACTCTACCATCAAAACCCTGCTTTAACAAAACAACCTGTTGGGCCCGGAGCCGGCTCTTTTCCCATGCCTTCGGGTGAGAAGCCCCCAAGTAAGCCAATTAACAGAAAAGGGGCACTGCCCCCCCCCGAGGTTCTCGGGGCGGAGCACCCTCTGTTGTACCGGATCATCCGGCTATCCGGCCCACGCGGCCACCCGGTCGAGGAGCACGTTCAAGAGGTCTGAGAGGAGGTCCAGGGGCAGGTGGTTTTCCACGGAGCGGTCCAGGATGAGGGTGAGCCTTGCGGGGAAGTCCTCGTCCGCGGACCAGAGTATCAGCTCCACCGGCACCCTGGGGAGGAGCATGATCCTGAACGAGCCGTCCCCCTTGTGGGTGGACACCCCGCCAAGCATCTCCCCGGCTTTTAGGAACCCTTTGGGGTTTGAGGGGAACGCTTCTTCCACGGCCCGGGTGTTTAGGAGGTAGCGTCCCTTGAAGAAGTTTACCCCCCGGTTGAGCTCCGGCGGAGTGACGGGCGCACCGAGGAGCTGGCCTCCGGGAAGGTGCGCGAGGTAGTAGACCACCCCTTTCACGTCTACGAGGTCGGGTACCGCGCCCCCCTTTCGCTCCACCTTTTTCGCTGCGGGGTCCACCCTGAAACCGACCCCCAGGAACTCGAGCAGATACGCGCCGCGCTCGAGGACCGCGCCCGACTTTTCCACCACCCTTTCCGGCTCGAGGGAGTTCAGCCTCTCCCAGACATCCCCGGGGAGGGCCCGCTCCGGCCTGATCTGGATGTGGCGGGCGTCTCTGGCCCTCTTTTCCAGGTGGGCCCGGGAGAATGGATACCCGGAGTCAGCGAACTCGTCGCAGGGAAAAAGCGCGCAGTCCCTGGGGCAGTAGGCCACGGATTTTTCCTCCGCGCACTTGAGGATCGGGCAGAACCCGCCAAAGGCCTGGAGCTGGGCCGCGAGCTTCCTCGCGCCGCCGAGCGACGTGCCCGCGTCGCAGGAGCTGCACAGCCCCATGACGTTGAGCCGGCAGGCTCCGCAGTCTATACCGCAAGCTCCTATGGCCATTCGAACCCATGCATAGCTAAGAGTCAGGCGACGCGGCCCCGGATGATAGCAGCGCGGGGCCGCTGATTATCTTTTATCCCACAGGCCGCGTCAGGTCAATGGAACCGGCCCCTTTATGCGAAGGGATGGCAAAACCCGGCCGCGGCCCCAAAGGAGGGAATGGACCGCGTGAAGGGAGAGCAACGGTAGGGAAAAAGGTATGGTTCAGCGGAAATTTCCCTGGCCCGGCGCGGGCAAAGGCTATGAGTATTTCGAGGGGTTATCTTCGGTCAATTTCAGGGTCATCGTGTGAAAGCTCTCTTCCTCATAATCCATTGAAAACGACCCTGTAATCTCGAAGTTGAACTTTTCATAGAGCCTGATGGCAGGGGCTCTATTCATCTCAACTTCCAGGCAAACCTCTTTGATTTCCTTCTCTTTAAGTATTTCAATGGCGGTTCTCAATAGTTCATAAGCAACGCCCATGTTTCTATAGTCAGGATGAGTCGCCACTTTCATTACAACTGCCTTCAAATGTTTGGGGCAGCATACTGCAATCAGATAACCCAGAATATCTGGCTTTTCGTAGACCAGAAACAAATGCTTTAGTGCCGATTTAAAGTGTTTGTACTCCCATGGAATAGGGAATGACAACTTTTCAACTAAAAGAACATAGGGCAAATCACTTTCAGTGGCACATCTGATATTGCCAGAACTATTTAATAGTGCACTATTTATTACCGCAGTCATTGGTAAAAGACCGTGTAAAATAATAGATTAATTTAATAAATATTGTCAAAGTATCAATGTTTAGTGCATGATACATTATCTCACATTATGGAATATATTTTCAATCATTAATTGTAAGGATCATTCAAACGAAGTTAAGGCTCCGTTCATGATACATGGAAAAGAGGTCTTATCAGGAGGTGGGTACGGATGATCTCCGCAACCCTGGGATTGGGGCTCTCGTAAAAGAGGCGGGTCAGGTCTTGAGGCGGTACCGGGCCCGGACCGTGCGCTCCCCGTTCCACTCGAGGATGCCCGCGGCGTCGAGGAGCTTCAGATAGGTTCCCGCGGTGCGGTCGGACACGGGCGAGCCCGCGCTGTGGAGGTGCTCCCTGAACCCCTTGCGGCTGAACCAGCTCCCCCTGGTGTTGCTTAGCACCTTGGCAAGCAGGAGATCGGGCACCTTGAGGAGCTTCCTGGAGACCGGCTCGCCGTCCACGGACGCGGCCCTGATGCGGCTCAGGAGGTCGCGGCTTCCCGCCGCGGCCTCCGTTATCTCCGCGGGAAGGTGGTTGAGGGTGATCGTGCTCCCTTCGGCCAGGGCCACCGCGGCCCGGACTATGTTCTCGAGCTCCCTCACGTTCCCAGGGAAGTGGTAGCTCGCGAGCGCACTCAACGCGTCCCCGGAGAACCGAAGCCCCTTGCGGGAGTATTCCCGGGAATACTTCTCGAGAAAATGGTCCGCGAGGATATGGATGTCCCCTCCCCTCTCCCTCAGCGGCGGCAGGTTGAAGAGAACCACCTTGAGCCTGTAGTACAGCTCCGGCCTGAACGCGCCCTCGTTGGTCATCCTGAAGAGGTCCTGGCTCGTGAGCGCGATTATCCTCACGTCGCAGTGTATCTCCCTGTCGGAGCCCACGGGGGTTAAGGTGCCCTCCTGGAGCACCCTGAGGAGCTTCACCTGCGCGGCCGGGTCGAGCTCGGAGACCTCGTCCATGAGGAGGGTGCCGTTGTTCGCGGCCAGGAACCTGCCCCTGCGCCTCCTGGTCGCGCCGGTGAACGCGCCCTTCTCGTGGCCGAAGAGCTCGGATTCTATCAGGGTCTGGGGTATCGCGGCGCAGTTCACCTCCACCAGCTTCTCCCCGGCCCTGGGGCTCAGCCGGTGGATGTGCCCGGCCAGGAGCTCCTTGCCCGTGCCCGTCTCCCCCGCTATGAGCACCGTGGCCGAGGTGGAGGCCACCCTCGCGGCCCTGCGGAAGAGCTCTATGACCTTCTCGTCCGCGGTGATTACCCCGGACTTTTCCAGCTCGCTCTCAACCGGCCGGGCCGGGGGCTGGCCCCTGCCGAGGATGATGTCGAGGTACTCCTCCATGGCCCGCATGACAATGAGCTTCAGCCGGGCTATCTCTTCCCTCGTGACACCCCTCGCACGGAGCAGCGTGTCCAGGGACGCGGCCGCGTCCTCAATGGCCTTTGCGGGCTCTCTTTGCGCGCTCAGCCCCCTGAAAAACCCCCTGAGGTCTTCTAGACCCTCGATTTCAAAAGGCCGTTCGTCGCGGCCGAAGAGCCTGGGCAACTCATCGGCTTCCGCGACGGCCGGCATCTCGGAGACCGGGTCGAAGAGGCCTGCGTAGTCTCCATTGGCAGCCGCGGGATAGACCCCTATCAGGGAGGCCAGATACAGGGCCAGCCCTTCGGCCACAGAGTTAATGTTATCCTTCATATATAACGTTTAACCTTCTCTAATAATTATATATTATATTTAACTCTGCCCCGGCTATGCCATGAGCTTTTTAGCCAGCTCGGCAAACCTCTCCCCGTAGCGCAGGCATTCCTCCTCGGCCCTTTTGTCCGGCTCGCCCACCGCGACGGGGCCGTAGTGGCTCCCCTGGTGGTCGCCCTGGACCACCATCCCGTGAATCAAGAGCGCCTGGAGTATGGACATTATGGTGGTCTCGTTGCCCCCGGCCAGGTTGCCGGAGGAGGTGAACGCGCCCCCCGCCCTGCCCATGAGCTTGCCGTAGCATGCGATGGACCTGTCCAGCAGGTCCTTCACCTCCGCGGCCATTACCCCGAAGTAGGTGGGGCTCCCGATGATTATCCCGTCGAACTTGGCGAAATCCTTGCCTTTCACGTCCTTGGCCCGCATAAGCTCCACCTCGACCCCGGACTCTTCCGCGGCCCGAGCTATGAGCTGGGCCATCTTCTTCGTGTTCCCTGTTTTCGAGTAGTAGCACACCAAAACCCTGGGCATAACGGCAACCTCCAAGTCTCTTGGTTTACGCGCGAAGCCCCCCGGCCCAGCGCGAGACCGCGTGTTCAAGAACCCTGAAGAAGGGAACTGAGCCCCCGAGCCCCTTCCTGCCGAAACAGTAGTTTATCTCCAGGAACATCGGCTCATCCGAGCCCCGGGGAAAGATCAGGTCGAATCCGGCCAGGTTGACGCCGGTCCTGGCCACCGCGTCCCTCACCGCCGCGATCCCTCTTTTCAGGAGGCGGGGCTCCCCTTCCCTGTCTATCCTGGCTCCCATCGCGAGGTTGTTGCGGAACTCGCCCTCTCTCTCCTGGCGCCGCCAGTATGCGTAGGCCCTGTCTCCTATGGCCACCACCCTCATGTCCCGGCCCGCGGAGTCGAGGAACTCCTGGGCCACCACCGGGCCCTGCGCGCCCCGCATGTAGCCCGCGACACCTTCGAGGGCCGCGTCGAGCTCCCCGGGGCTCCGGGCCAGAAAGACCCCCTGGCCGCCGCCTCCCCAGTGCGCCTTTACCACCAGGGGAAATTTCAGCCCTTTGGAACTTCTCAGCCCCTCAATACCGGCAAAGAGCCAGGTCTTCGGGTGGTTTAGGCCGAACCGCTCGAAGAAGCGGGCGTTGCCCCATTTTCCCTCGAGGCCGAACCTGTAGTCGTAGTTGGGAAAGAGGCGCAAGCCCGCCTGGCGGAGAAGCCAGTACTGCCAGCCGCGCACCGCCTGGGAGACCACCGCGCCCCTGAACCTGCCCGCGTCGGGCCCCCCGAGGAGCCCCATGAGCGCTTCCCGGGTCATGGGCAGCCTCTTGTCGCCCTTGATGCGCGGATGAAACGATACGATCATCTGGACCTTTGGACCGGCGGGCCGAGCCCTCGGACGCTGCGGCCCACCTCTTTCAGTGTCAAAGCCGGACCCTTGGCTCTCGGGCTTCGGGTCACCGGGGCTCTCCGAAATCCGCGTCCGCGACCACGGGAAAGTGATCCGAGGGGTAGCGCCCTTGCCGGCTCTCCCGGATCAGAAAGCAGGCCCTCGGCGTGAAGTTGCGGGAGAAGAGGATCCAGTCTATCCTCGCGCACTCCGGATGGCCCGTAAACCCGTGGAATGTGTACGAATCTTTCCCGCTGGGCATGCCCAGAACGTCCCAGGGGTCCACCAGCCCGAGGGGATCGCAGGTGAACAGGCGGTACACCCCGAGCCCGGGCGCTTCGTTCATGTCCCCCGCGACCACCACGGGCCCCTTCCTCTTTTTGAGGAACTCGAGGATCATGCGCGCGCCCTTTATCCTGGCCATGGCCGAGATGTTGTCCAGGTGGGTGACGAGAAAGGTCAGGGTTTCGCCCCCCATCCTGAAGAGGCCGTACGCGGCCATCCTGGGCCACTTGGACCCCCAGCTCCTGGACATGGGCACATGGGGGGTCTGGGAGAGCCAGAACTCACCGCCCTCTATGGGCTCGAGCAGCTCCTCGCGGTAGAGGATGGTGGGCAGCTGGGGCGCGTCTTTGAGGGACCGGCCGGGCGCGTAGACCCGGTAGCCCTCCAGGCGGCTCTCCAGGTACTCGATCTGGTGGGGAAGCCCCTCCTGGGTGCCCAGGAGGTCGGGCGAGTAATCATTGATGGTCTCGAAAGCCGCGTCCCGCCTGAACTCCCAGCTGTTGGGGCCGTCCTCCACGCTGTCGAACCTCAGGTTGAGGGTCATTATCCTGAGCATCCCGGGTCCCCTTTCAAGGAGTTGAGCAATCGGAGGTTTACATGGCTAACTTATTCATATTATATAGAAAATCCCCGGCCACGCAAGAAGTATTTCCCGGAGTTTGCCGGGGAACCGGGGCACCGGGCGGGCTTCACCACCGCGGCACGGAAGGCCGAAAGGGAGGCGCGCGGCTGGCCCCGAAGGGGCTAAAGCCCCTCCCTGAGGCCCAAAAGGGCCTCGCTCGCGCCCATGTTGAGCCGCACATCGGGGCTTAGGCCGGGGTTGGCGTTCGGGTCGGGGTTTATGACTATTATCTTCGCGCGAAAAAGCTCCCGCATCTTGAGCGCCATGTAGTCGTTGGTGGGGACCTCCCCGGAGGAGCCCACGAGGAGGGCCGCGTCCACTTTGGAGGTCTCGATGAACCGGATGAAATCCTGTTCCTGGGTGGGGTGGCCCACGTAGCCGAAGTCGTTGAACATGAGGATGTGGGGCCTGGCCACGGAGCCGCACAGCTCACACCTGGGGAAATTGGAGGCCCGCATGGTGGACTCGTCCAGGTCGCAGAGCGGCACCCTTGGCTCGTCCCAGTAGCTCTTTGAGCAGGGGCCCAGGCACTGGAGCCTCCACATGGAGCCGTGGACCTCCCGGACGAGCCCCTCGGGCACGCCGGAGCGCAGGTGGTAGCCGTCGGTGTTGGTGGTGTGCACGAACCCCGCGAACCTCCCGGACACGAGCCAGTCCCGGATCACCTCGTAGCCCTTATGGGGCTCGTTTGCGGC
>JARFUL010000281.1 GCA_029289015.1 Syntrophobacteria bacterium
ACCTGGGGCTCAGGGCCCTCGACGATTCCCAGGACGCGTATCTAAAGGCCATGGGGCTCTACGAGGAGCTCGATAGAAGGAGGGACCTCGCGTCGGTCCTGGGCAACCTCGGGCTGGTCTACTACGGCAAGGGCGACATGGAAAAGGCCGAGGATACCGCTCTCAGTTCCCTGGACATGAACATTGAGCTCGGGCGCAAGAGGGGCATGGCCAACCAGTACGGAAACCTCGGCAACATCTATCTGGGGCAAAAGATGCCGGAAAAGGCCGAGGAGATGTACCTCAAGGCCCTGGGGCTCAACGAGGAGCTGGAGATAAGCGAAGGTATGGCCGGCTCCCTGTGCAACCTGGGGCTCGCGGCCATGCACCGCGGCGACGGCGAAAAGGCCAGGGAGTACTGGGAGAGGGCTGAGGGTCTGCTCAACGAGCTGGGCGCGACCTCCATGGCGGACCAGGTTCGAGCCTGGCTCGACAAACTATGATTCTCTAGAGGGACTATCCATGACCAAGGTAAAAGCCAAAGAGCACGAGAAGAGGGGCAACTCCCTTCTGGGGGAGAGTGACCTCGAGGGGGCCAAGAAGGAGTACCAAAAGGCCCTGGAGCAGCACGAAAAGGCCGGGGACAGGCAGAGCGAGGCCAACACCCTGGTATCCCTGGGCAATATCTCCTTCTTCATGGGCGACCTGGAGGAGGCCTGGAACCTCAACAAGAGGTCCATGGGCATCTTTGAGGAGCTGGGAGACCAGGGGGGCGTTTCCGCGGCCCTGGGAATAATGGCGTCCGTGAAGAAGGAGAAGGGCGAACTGGACAAGGCAGAGGATATGTACAAGCGATGCCTCGACATCGCAGACAGGGAGGGGCTCCACGACCTCACCAGCGCGCACCTGTCCAACCTGGGGGTCGTCCACGCGCTCAGGCGGGAGAAGGACAAGGCCCGTGACTGCTGGGAGAGGGCCATCGCGATCTACGAGAAGTTTGGCGCCAAGGACATGGCCAGGCAGGTGAACGCGTGGCTGAAGAGGATGGAGAACGAGTAATCTTGCCCCCTTTTTTCGGCCCTGGTCGGGGGGGCCGGGTAAATTTTGGGGTGGATGAAGAGTCCCTATGCTGGTAGGATGTGCCTTGGCCCCTCCTCCACAGCTACTGAAAGCAGGGGCGGTGCTCTTTGGACGCCGCGTTTTTCGGGGCCGCCAGGCTGCAGGCGGAACACTTGGGAATAACGGCTTTTCGCGGGAGGATTTTAGACATGGTGGAGAAGGGAAAGTCCATCTGGTTTGACGGGAGGTTCGTGCCCTGGGACGACGCGAATGTCCACGTGCTGACCCACACCCTGCACTACGGAATGGGGCTCTTCGAGGGGATCCGGTGCTACAAGTGCACGGACGGGAGGTCCGCGGCCTTCAGGCTTCCCGAGCACGTAAAGCGGCTCTTCGACGGCGCGGGCGCCCTGCGCCTTACGATTCCCTTCTCCCAGGACGAGGTGGTGGCCGCGATCTTGGACACCCTGAAGGAGAACAACCTGGCCGCGGGCTACATCCGGCCGCTGGTGGTAATAGGCCAGGGCGCCATGGGGATCCACCCCCAGGAGAACCCGGTGCACCTCTTCATCATCACCTGGCCCTGGGGCGCATACCTCGGCGACGAGGGGCTCACCAAGGGCATACGGACCAAGATATCCTCCTTCACCCGGCACCACGTGAACGTGCTCCTCACCAAGACCAAGACCGTGGGCAACTACGCGAACTCCATCTTGGCCAAGGTGGAGGCCACCTCGGACGGCTACGACGAGGCCATAATGCTCGACGTGGACGGCTACGTGGCCGAGGGCTCGGGCGAGAACATCTTCATAGTTCGGGACGGCCTGCTCAAGACCCCGCCGCTCACCTCCATCCTGGGCGGCATAACCAGGGACACGGTGCTGACCCTGGCAAAGGACCTGGGCATTCCCTACGTGCAGCACCGGTTTACCCGCGACGAGCTCTACGCGGCGGACGAGGCCTTCTTCACCGGCACCGCGGCCGAGCTGACCCCCATCCGGGAGGTGGACAGGCGCACCATCGGCCCCGGCAGGCCCGGGCCCGTGACCAAGTCCCTCCAGGAGGCCTTCTTCAAGGTGGTGAAGGGGGAGGACCCGGCCCACGCGGGCTGGCTCACCTACGTATAGGAAGGTGCACGAACTCCAGGTGGCCATAATCCTCCTCGAGATGGTTGAGGGGGAGGCTGAAAAGGCCGGGATTGCCAGGGTCACCTCGGTCAAGGTCCGGGTGGGCGCGTCCTCCGGCGTGGTGCCCGACGCGCTGGGGTTCGCGTTCGAAGCTGCCAAGGACGACACCATGGCCAGCTCGGCCAAGCTCCTGATAGACGAGATCCCGGCAAGGGGCTTTTGCCGGGAGTGCAGCAAGGACTTTTCAACGTTTCCCTTCAGGTACACCTGCCCGGTCTGCTTCGGCCTCGACATAGAGATAAGAGAGACCGGCGACGAGTTGACCCTTATGTCCATAGAGGGGGAGTGAGGCTTGGAGATAGACGTGCAAAAGGGGTTGCTTGCAGCCAACGAGAGGCTCGCGCAAGAAAATAGATCGCTCTTCGCCAGGTCCGGGCTCTTCGTGGTGAACATAATGAGCGGGCCCGGCGCGGGCAAGACCACCCTCCTCGAGCGCACCTGCGAGACCCTGGCCGCCAGGCTCAACATCGCGGTGATCGAGGGCGACCTTCAGACCTCGGAGGACGCGGAGAGGATTGCGGCCAAGGGTGTCCACGCGGTGCAGATAAACACGGGCGGCGGCTGCCACCTGGACGCGAAGATGGTTCAGGGAGCGCTGAAGAGCTTCGATCTTGACGCGCTCGACCTGCTCATCATCGAGAACGTGGGCAACCTGGTGTGCCCCGCGGCCTTTGATCTGGGGGAGTCGGCCCGGGTGATGCTTCTATCCACCCCGGAGGGTGACGAGAAGCCCATAAAGTACCCGCTCATGTTCACCAGGAGCCAGCTCCTCATCATCAACAAGATGGACCTCCTCGATTACGTGGACTTCGACGTGAAAAGGGTCGAGGGATACGCGAAAAAGATAAACCCCGGGATAGAGATCATCACCGTGTCTGCCAAGACCGGGGAGGGGATGGAGGGGTGGTACGGGTGGCTGACTGGTAAGCTTGAGAAAAAATCATAGGCTATAACAATTAGCTTTTATAGTATATACGAAACATTTTAGAATCAATAACAAACTCCTTTCCTGTTGAAGCT
>JARFUL010000282.1 GCA_029289015.1 Syntrophobacteria bacterium
GGCCAGAAAGAGCCCTCGGACGGCTACTTCACCAAGACCCTGAGCCAGGCGGAGTGGGTCAACCAGCTTGCCGACTCCCGGTACTTCCCCACCGCGTTCAACGTGGGGGTCGATCCCACGGACATGACCACCTACAACGGGTTCAGGATGGAGGGAGCCCAGATAAAGCCCCAGTTGGTCTCAGGCGGAGGCCAGACCCTGGAGAACTGGTCCCTCTCCGACGGAACCAACACCACGCCCGGGGGCGGCGTGATGGAGGTGGGGGAGCTCTACAACTACGACATCCGGGTCCAGGTACCCGAGGAGCCCACCGGGCTGGTGCAGAAGATGTCCTCCCAGGTCCGCTGGGGGCTTTGCGTGTACAACTACGACCACGAGAGGTCCGACATCTTCAACGGCAACGTAATAAACGGCGGCACCTTCTGGGGCAAATTCCCCATCTATCCAAAAACCTGGGACGACGCGGCCGACAGGGTCGAGGTTCCCCTCCACGTGAAGTCCGACCCGGCCGACATCGTCAAGACCGTGGAGTACCACCCCCAGATCTGGGGCACCACCCCCACCGCGGAGATGTTCTACACCATAATGACCTACTTCCAGCAGTCCACCCCGTACTACTACGCCACCGACTGGAACGTGAACGCGGACCACGCGTCCAAGGAGTACGATATAAGCAACGCGTGGGACCCCTACTACTTCGACGAGTTTACCGCGAAGGTCCCCTGCGCGCAGTCCTTCATCATTCATATCACCGACCGCGAGCCCTTTCGTGACGGCGCGCTGCCCGGCGCGTTCCAGGTCTCGAGGGACGACCCTTCGGAAGGCGACCGGGACGCAACCCAGACCGCGGGAGGGGTCGGCCAGCTGAGGAACCTCCTGGACGACCTGACCTACTACATGCACACCGAGGACCTGAGGCCCGACGCGACCAACCCCGACCTCCCGGGCAAGCAGACCCTGGTGACCTATAACATCATGGCCGCGCTGGGCGCGCCGGTGAGCAAGTACAAGCCCGCGGTGGACATCCTGAAGGACGCGTCGGTGAACGGCGCGTTCGAGGACGACAACAACGACGGCAAGCCCAACTACACCGACCACACCGGGGCCACCCTAGACTTCCACCCGGTCAACTGGGACACCTGGGACGCGAACCAGGCCTGGACCCAGACCGGCTACACCAACGAGTGGGACAAGCTGGACGAGGACGGCAACCCCAACCCCGACGGCATACCCGACACCTTCTTCCTGGCCACGGACGGCTACAAGCTGGAGGCGAGGCTCCTCGCCACCCTCTACGACATCATCAGGAGGGTGGGCTCGGGCACCGCGGCCTCCATTATCTCCTCCTCGCGCTCCGGCGAGGGCGCGCTGCTCCAGGCGCTCTTCTGGCCCTCCCGGACCGACCAGAACGGGAACACGCTCCTTTGGTCCGGCTTCCTGAGGGAGTTCTGGGTCGACGAGTACGGCAACCTGAGGGAAAACACCGATGATATCGCGTCCTGGCCCTCTGGCGGGGTGCAGAAGCCCAGAACCACCGACGTCATAACGGACCCCGGGTCAGGCATGAGGTACTTCCTTGAGCCCAAGACCGACAGGGTGGTCAGGTACTTCTACGACAGAACCGAGGGCCGCACGAGGGCCTACCGGTTCGAGGTGGATGACTTCGGCAAGATAATTACCGGGCAGCACGACGGGAGCGCGTCGAACAAGGTCCTCATAGACTCCGGCGCAGATTTCGAGGCCGAGGGGGTCAAGGCCAACGTGACCATCGGGGGCAGTCCCGGATACTGGATAGCCCAGTTCAGGCAGATAGACACCGACTCCGACGGAAAGCCGGACTTTATAGAGCCCATTGTGGCCGCGCAGATCACCGGGGTGAGCAACACCACCATAACCACCACCGCGAACATAGACTGGGAGCCGGGTGACTCCTACACCATCTCCCAGACCGAGCCGGAGATCGTGGAGCTGGATGATCTTCTTCCCATCTGGGACGCGGGCAGCATGCTGGCCCAGGAGTCCCCGACCCAGAGGGTCTACGACACGAGCGGCTCGGGACGCTACATATTCACCTGGCTCGACTCCAATGGAGACGGGGTGGTGGACGTGGGCGAGGTCATGGACTTCAAAGACACCAACAAGACCGACCTGAGGGAATCGCTCAGGGCCGCGGACGATACTGAGGCCGAAAAGATAATCAACTACATAAGGGGCCAGGACCAGACCGGCTACAGGCCGAGGACCTACCTGGTGGAGGGCACGGAGCAGACCTGGAAGCTCGGGGACATAATATACTCCACCCCGACCCTGGTGGGCGCGCCCGCGGAGGACTTCGACTTCATCTACAACGACCCCACCTACGCGACATATTACCGGACCCACGTGAACAGGAGGTTCATGCTCTATTTGGGGGCCAACGACGGGATGATCCACGCGTTCAACGTGGGCTGGTACGACCGGGACAACAGGATCTACTACGAGTACCACGATACGAGCAATCCCAAGAAGATGGGACAGGAGATGTGGGCCTACGTGCCCTACGAGCTCTTGGCGCACCTCAAGTGGCTCACCGAGCCCGACTACCCCCACGTGTACTACGTGGACAATAAACCAAAGGTGGTGGATGTGCGGCTCCCCGGCCTCTGGGGCAACGTAGCCGGGGATCCGGTCCACCCCTACGGATGGGGAACAATCCTCATCTGCGGCCTGCGCTACGGCGGCAAGGGCATCAACGGGGGCGACAGGTTCTTCAGCTCCGCCTACTTCGCGCTGGACATCACCGACCCCGAGTCCCCGCCCACCCTGCTGTGGTCCTTCAAGGACACTGTTGAGGGCACCGCGGGCGGGGGCACCGCGACCACCATGACCGACGCGGGCGGAGACTTCGTAAACCAGGGTATCGCCGCGGGCATGACAATCTGGAACCTGACCGACGGCTCCAGGGGAAAGATCACCGCGGTGACCGCGACAACCATCACCGCCGCGATTGACGGCGGCACGAACAACGCGTGGAACGCGGGGAACAAGTATGCGATAAACCGGATGGGGCTTACCACGTCATACCCCGCGGTGGCCAGGGTTCTCGACAAGTGGTACATGGTGGTGGGCTCGGGCCCCAACGATTACGACGGCACCTCCGATACGCGCGGCAACATCTACGTGGTGGACCTTGAGGACGGCAGCCTGGACTACAGGTTCATTCTCCCCTACACCAATATCGCGGTGGACCACCACCCCGACGAGGCCAAGTCGTTCGTAGGCGACCCGGTTACCGTGGACATAGACCTCGACACCGTGAACAACAACGAGCAGTACTCCGCAGAGCTGGCCTACGTGGGCACCGTGTTCGAGAACCCGGGCTACGACCCGTCCGACTGGAACTACGGGCCCAAGTGGATGGGCAAGATGTACCGCATCAAGATGTACGACGGCGCGGGCGCGCCCCAGGCGCCTACAGCCTGGTCCGACAACTACCTCAGTGTCCTGGCCCAGCCCTTTGCCGGCGGAGACACCGACTACAGCGACTCCGTTGACTACGTGGTGGGGCCCTCGTCCGCGGGGGCCAACGTGGCCATAGACGAGTCCGGCAACTACTGGGTCTACTTCGGCACCGGAAGCTTCCTCTCCAACGAGGACAAGACCGCGGACGTCCATGCGTCGCACTATCAACTGAGGAACGCGCTCTACGGGCTCAAAGAGCCGGTGGCCGGAGGGGTGCTGACCCTGGCCGAAGTATCGCTCAATGAGGCCAACCCGGACATCTTCGTGGCCACAAACGCGGTGGTAAACGAGGCCGGCTACGTTGACACCGGCACAGGCTGGGGCCAGATACACTTCAACTCGCTTCTTTCGCAAATCAACTCGGTTAACGGCTGGAAGATCCAGCTCGCTGAGAACGAGAAGTCCCTGACCATGGGCGCGGTTATCGGCGGGCTGGAGCTGGCCCCCACCTATACTCCAGAGAACGACATCTGCTCCTTCGCGGGAACCAGTGATCTGTGGGCGGTCTACTTCAAGACCGGCACCGCGTACGTGGAGTCCGTCATCGGCCTGGAGGCTGATGTCACCATCTCCGGACAGAGTGCGAAGCAGGTGCTCAGGAAGACGACCCTGGGCGTGGGCGTGGCCAGTGCGCCGGCCATGCACGTGGGCAGGTCCACCAAGGTGTTCGTGCAGAGCTCCACCGGGGCCATAGTGGACCTGGAGATAGAGACCCCCTTCAAGACCAAGTCCGGGCTCACCTCCTGGAGGTACGTGATACCCTAAAATTAAGCCATAGGTTCAAAGATCCCCCTCCCCCTTTCGGGAGGGGGTTTTCTATGGCTCCGTAACCCCAAAGACGGGCGCAGGACCGGCGCGCGACCGCAATCAAAAAAGGCCTCCCGGCATGGCCCGAAGTACTCCTCCCACAACCTATCCAGAGGGCTGAGAAATATTTTAATGTTGACCTTTCAAGCTCTTTTTGGAAGTGTTATTATCCGTGCGTGGAAAATGGTGCTAAGGTTGATTCTGAAGGGTGGAAGGGAAGCTGATTGATATGGTTGAGGTAAGGTGGCACGGCACCGGAGGACAAGGGGTGGTCACCGCGGCAAGGCTATTGGCCCAGGCCGCTTTTTACGCAGGGTTCAAGGGGGTGACAGCCACGCCCTTTTTCGGCGCGGAGAGGAGGGGCGCGCCCGTGGTGGCCTTCAACCGGTTGAACAGCGAGCCCATCAGGACGCATCAGTCCGTGACGAACCCGGACGTGGTGGTGGTGCTTGAGGAGAGGCTTCTCAATATCCTTGACGTGACCGAGGGGCTGGCCCCGGAAGGCATAGTTCTCATCAACACCACCCGCTCCGCGCACAACTTCAACGGGCTCCACGGGGTGAAGAACCTGGCCACCTGCGACGCGACCGGGATCTGCCGGGAGATCGGCCTGGTGGTCGCGGGCTACGTGCTGGCCAACACCACCCTCCTGGGAGGGTTCGTCCGGGCCACGGGGCTTTTGGACATGAAGACCATAAGCGAGGCCATCAGGTCATCCTTCTCCGAGAGCGCGGCCGACCTGAACATCAAAGGCGCGGGCATGGCATACGAGAGAACCACAACCTCCGACGGCTTCGCGCGGATCGTAAAGAGTGAAGGATAGCTGATGGCGAAGACTAAGAAGGTCGCGGCCTGGGCTGCTCCCGGACCCGGGGACGCGGGCAAGACCGGCTTGTGGAGGACCCAGAGGCCGGTGGTGGACCCTGAAAGATGCACCCCCGCGAAGAAGAAGAACGACGCGTGCTACATCTGCTGGCTGGTCTGCCCCGACGGCGTGATATCGAGGGGCCAGGGCCCTGAGATAGACCTCGAGTACTGCAAGGGTTGCAGCATCTGCGCCGAGGAGTGTCCCGTGGACGCGATATCAATGGTCGACGAGGAGGAGGCATGAGCCTGGTCAAGATAATAAGCGGCAACGTGGCCGCGGCCCAGGCCGCGAGGCTCTCGGGGGTGGGCGTGCTCTCCGCGTATCCCATAACCCCGCAGTCCGAAGTGGCCGAGACCCTGGCCAAGTTTGTGGAGTCCGGGGAACTCGATGCCGAGATGGTGCGGGTGGAGTCCGAGCACTCCGCGATGGCGGTGCTCATTGCCGCGTCCACCGTGGGAGCCCGGACCTTCACCGCGACCTCGGCCAACGGCCTCACCTACATGCACGAGATGCTCCACTGGGCCGCGGGTTCGAGGCTGCCCGTGGTCATGGCGGTGGCCAACCGGGGGATGTCTGCGCCCTGGACCATCTACCCGGACCTCAACGACACCATCTCCCAGAGGGACACGGGCTGGATCCAGTTCTACTGCCGCAACCACCAGGAGATAGTGGACAATATTCTCATCGCCTACCGGGTGGCCGAGGCGGTGCACCTCCCCGCGATGGTCTGCTACGAGGGGTTCATCATCTCCCACACCGTAACCCCGGTCCACCTGCCGGAGCCCGAGATAGAAGGATTTTTGCCCCCCTACGAGCCCCTGGTGGAGCTCCCGGGCCCCGTGCCCTGGAACCTCAACCAGGTGGTTCTGCCCGACCCCAGGCCCGATGGCGCGGGGGAGGTATGCCCCGGGTACATGGAGATGCGCTACGAGATGGCCGAGGCCATGAGCCGCGCGCCCGAGATGATAGCCCGCGCGGGGGTGGAATACCGCGAGATCACCGGCAGGTCCTACCCGGGGATGCTCTTCACCCACCTCATGGACGACGCTGAGATCGCGCTGGTCTCCATGGGCACCCTGGCCCAGGAGGTGGAGCTGGCCGCGGATATGCTCCGCAAGGAGGGGATAAACGCGGGCGCGGTGGGGGTCAGGGTATTCCGGCCCTTCCCCGCGCGGGAGCTGGCCGGGGCCCTGGCTAATATAGACAGGGTAGCGGTCTTCGACAGGAACATCAGCTTTGGAAACGAGGGCGCGGTGGCCACGGAGCTCAAGGCCGCGCTCTTCGACGGGGGAGTGAGCCCGAAGCTCATCTCCCACATCATAGGGCTCGGGGGAAGAGAGGTAAAGACAGCCCACCTGGTGGACGCGGTGAAGGAGATTCTCAGGGATGGGGAGACAGAGCCCGGTCCCAGGTGGGAGAGGCTGAGCCTCTAGACCGCAGGATACGGCTTTCAGGAGAGAATATGGCCCTAAAGATAAAGGATATTCCCGAAGAGGAGATGATCCACCCCGGCAGCCGCGCGTGCTCCGGCTGCGGCATGCTGCTCGCGTACCGCCACATACTCAAGGCCATGGGCGAGAAGACCGTCGCGGTGGTGCCCGCGTGCTGCCTCACCGTGGTCCACGGGTTCTACCCCATCTCCTCGGTGAAGGTGCCCACCATAAACACCGCGTTCGCGTGCGCGGCCGCGACCGCGTCCGGGGTGGTCGCGGGCCTCAAGGCCAAGGGCAGGCACGATTACAACGTCCTGGTGATGGCCGGGGACGGGGGGACCTACGACATAGGGATCCAGTCGCTTAGCGCCGCGGCGGAGAGGGGCACCGACTTCATCTACATCTGCTATGACAACGAGGCCTACATGTACACGGGCAACCAGCGGTCCTCCGCCACCCCGCTGGCCGCGTACACCACCACCACGCCGGTCCTCGGCAAAGAGGTGCACAAGAAGGACATGCTCGCGATCATGGAGGCCCACAACCCCCCCTACATCGCGACCGCGTCCTCCGGATACCTCCTCGACCTCTACGAGAAGGTGCTCAAGGCCAAGGAGATAAAGGGGGGCACGAGGTTCATCCTGGTGAACGTGGCCTGCAACCCGGGATGGGGGTTCGCGGTGGCGGAAACGGTGAAGACGGCCAAGCTCGCGGTGGAGTGCGGAATGGTGGTGCTCTCGGAGATTGAAAACGGCCGGTTCCAGCTCACGGGCCGCTCCCGGAGGCTGGCGGAAAAGGGCGACCTCGTGCCGCTTGAGGAGTATATCTCCAGCCAGGCGCGCTTTAAGGGCATAGAGCCCGAACAGGCCCGGGAGCTCCAAAACTGGGTGGATAAGAGGTGGAAGAGATACGTGGAAAGGCACCGGGGTATCTGCTAGTGAAAATTTTATTCTATGTATCAGATCGGTTTTATGGTAAAAAGGAATCTAGGCGTTCTTCCCACCCCACAAAACCAAGAGGAAATAGGCTAGGCGCCCGACGCTTATTTTAGGTCCCTCTTTTTGTTTAACGCGTAGAGAAAACTCCTCGTATAATTGTGCTCCTGACCAAGGGACCGGGGTTGGCCCCCGACCCCTTCAGGGTATGGCAGCTACTGATTTCGTTAATCGGGGGTAAACCATGACTCTAACCAAGGCACATCTGGTTGAAAGACTCTATAAATTCGACCGCTTTACCAAGGCCGAATGCGCCCAGATTGTGGAGACCCTCTTCGGGTTCATGAAGGGGTCGCTGGAGAACGGAGAGGATGTTCTCATAAGCGGCTTCGGGAAGTTCAGCGTAAAGCACAAGAAGGAGAGGGTCGGCAGAAATCCCCAGACCGGAGACCCCATAACCCTGCCCTCGAGGAAGGTAATTACCTTCAAGTGCTCCGGCGTTCTGAGGGGCCTTCTAAACGACGAAAAGTAACCCCGCGGTCTCTAGCCCCAGCCCCCCGGGCGGCCTAAAGGAGGTCGCGGGCACGGGTCCATCCTCGCGAGCCTTTCCAAAGCACAGCCCATTGAAAGAATCCCGGCCCTGGCGCTTTAGCATCCTCGCGCCTCGATTCCAGGGATGTAATGTAACAGAGGCCGAAGGGGGCTCCGCGCGGGCGCGGGCCGCGGGGGTAATCTGGGATTAATAGAGGGGGGCTAGAGGTTTCGCTCGTCCAGCCTCTTGATGCCCTCGAAGAGGAGCGACATGGTGTCCGCCTCGATGGACGCGTCCTCGGGGGGGAGCTCGTTGGGGTCGAACTTGAATCTCCCCTTGTCCCACTCCAGGAGCGTGTAGAACGCCTCCACCCCGCGGTCCCTGCCCACCTTGGCCTCCCGCACCGTGCCCTTGTCGAAGAAGACCTTGGCCCTCTTCCTGGCCTGGGACAGGGCCAGAAGGCCCGAGCGGCGGTTCATGTGCAGGGTCTGGACCAGCTCTGCGACCCCGAAGGTGGAGAGATCGCCGGTGAGCCCCTTCTCGATGATCTCCGTGACCCTGAGGTTGGCCTCCTTGAGCCTGTGGACCAGGAGCCTGTTGAAGTAGAGATGGAGGGAGGGGTTCTCCATGAGGATGCTGTCGAAGTCGGGCTTGGTGATCCCCAGAAGCATGGCCTCGCCCCGGGTGCGGATGGTCGCGGACGCGGGCTCCCCGGAGATGAGGGACATCTCCCCGAAGCACTCTCCCTCGGTGAGCACCGCGACGACCTTCTCCCGGCCCGAGGGGTCCTCGGAGACCACCTCCACCTCGCCGTTGGCCACGATGTACAGCGCCTTGCACACCTCGCCCTGGCGGATGATCACCGCGCCGCCCGCGATGAGCATGGGGCGGAGGAACTTGGTTATGTTCCTCTTGGCGTTTTTGGGCAAAAGGGAGAAGACCGGCACCGTGTCGAGGAACGCGGCGTCCAGGTCCTCGGCCTCCTCCATCTCGGGGAACTCTTCGGGCAGGATGGCCTTGGTGGCCTCCCTGGTGATGTTGAAATCCGCCTCCCCCAGGTGGCACGCGCACCGGACCATGCCCCCCTGGGAGTCGAAGTCGAGCCCCAGGGTGGCGAACGCGACCCCCCTTGAGAGGGCCAGAAGGTGGGGGCTCAGGGAGTGGATGGCATACGCGCACGCGGCTGAGGTCTCCTCTATGACCAGGTGGGGATAGTCGATGACCATCTGGTCCCCCTCGTTGAGCACGCCGCAGGTTGAGGTCTCTTTGGCTTTGATTGTGAGTCTCAAGAAGGCCATGGCTTCGTCCGATCTGTGGGGTTTGACCATCCGGGGAATAACGGGAAGATACTGTCCCGGCTTATGAGCCTTTATACCTTCAAAGAGCCTGGTTGTAAAGCCCGGCTGTCAGGAAGCCGCGCCACCGGCCTAACCGGGCCTGGGGGCGAGTTTTTTGCTGCAGCCCTCAAGGCTCAGAAGAGCCTGGTGGAGTCGAGCATCAGGGTCACGGGGCCAGTGTTGACCAGCTCCACATCCATCATCTCCCCGAACCTGCCGAACGCTACCCGCGGGACGCCCAGCTCCTTTAGCCTCTCGCCGAACAGGACATAGAGCTCCCGCGCGTCCTTAGGGTCGGCCGCGGCCACGAAGGAGGGGCGCCTTCCCTTCCTGGTGTCGCCCAGAAGGGTGAACTGGGGGACCACCAGGGCCTCGCCCCCCACGTCCACCGCCGAGAGGTTCATCTTGCCCGCGTCATCCTCGAAGATTCTCAGCCCCGCGACCTTGCCGGCCATGTAGGCCGCGTCCTCCGCGCGGTCGCCCCTGGCCACCCCGAGGAGCACCAGGAGCCCCGGCCCCGTCTCCGCGACCGTGTCGCCCGAGACCGTTACCCTAGCCCTCTTCACCCGCTGCACCACCGCGCGCACCGCCGCCTCCTTTCAGGATCAGGTGGGCCAGAACCCCGGCCCCGAAGCCGTTGTCAATGTTCACCACCGCAACCCCCGGCGAGCAGGTGTTGAGCATCCCCGAGAGCGCCGCGAGCCCGCCCGCGCCCACGCCGTAGCCCACCGAGGTGGGCACCGCGATAACGGGCACGGCCACCATGCCGCCGATCACCGAGGGGAGCGCGCCCTCCATGCCCGCGACCGCGACCACCACCCCCGCGCGGGTGAGGGTCTCCCAGTGGTTGAGGAGCCGGTGGAGCCCGGCCACCCCCACGTCGAAGACCCTCTCCACCTGGGTCCCGAGAAACTCCGCGGTGATCGCGGCCTCCTGGGCCACCGGGAGGTCCGAGGTGCCCGCGGTGATCACCAGCGCGTACCCGGAAGCCAGCCTCTCCGCGGGGTTCGGGGTGAGGGTGAGAACCCGGGCCTGCTCATGGTAGGTGGCCTCCGGCAGCCTCTCCTTAACCACTTCGGCCTTTTCGGGCTCTATCCTTGTCACCAGGACGTTGTCTCCCCTCGCGACCATCTTCTCGGCCAGGAGCGCGATCTGGCGCGCGGACTTGCCCTCGCCGAAGATGGCCTCCGGCACCCCCCGCCTCAGGGGCCGGTGGTGGTCCAGGTGCGCGAAACCGAGGGACTCGAAGGGGAGCCTCACCAGCTCGCGCAAAGCCTCCTCCACGGATACCCGGCCCTCCTTGAGACCCACGAGGAGCTCCCTTAGCCTCTTTTCGTCCATCAAGTTCTCCTTTGGGGCTGTTTCAGCCAATTATGCCTGATACGGGGCAAAGTTAGAACACCTTTGATGAGCCGGCACGATATTTTCACCCGGCCGCGGCCCCGGCCGCGCGGGCAGCCTCAAGCATGGGTTGCCCCTTTTCGGGGCTGTTTTGAGGGCTTTTTTCTCTGGATGGGGGAGCCTTTGCCGT
>JARFUL010000283.1 GCA_029289015.1 Syntrophobacteria bacterium
CAACAAACCCCTGCTCCTCAAGCCCGACGGCGCGGTCTCGGAGACCTGCCTCCTGGGGGATGTGGTCCTGGGGGTGATACCGGAGCACCAATACCAGAGAGGGGAGGAGGGCCTGGATGTCGGCGAAACCCTGGTATTTTACACCGACGGAATCACTGAGGCGGTGTCGCCGTCCAAAGAGCTCTTCGGTGAGGAGAGGCTGATGAGGATCCTCTCGGAAAACTCCTCCCAGCCGGTGGACGCGCTCTGCGACCTGGTGAAGGATGCTGCCCTCGACTACCAGGAAGGGGCCCGCTTCGATGACATTACCCTGATGATTATAAGGAGAGAGAGCTGAAGGGTCTTATACGCCCGCGGAACCAGAGGCCGGCCGGAGATACCCTTCTACTGCCCCTTTTTTCTTTTTATGAGGGTAAACCTCTTGAGATTATCCCCGAGGGTTTCGTAGTAGATCTCGTCCATGATCTGTTTCGCGAAATAGATTCCCAGGCCGCCTATCTCCCTCTCCGCCAGGGGGGCATCCAGAACCGGGGCCTTTACGGACGCTGGGTCGAAGGGTCTGCCCCTCTCCTCCACCACGATCATGATACCCCGCGGGATTGTTGAGGCCTCGATGAATATCTGCCCCTCCTTCGAGCCGGAGTATCCGTGAATTATGGAGTTGGTCACCAGTTCGTCCACCGCGAGCTCGATCTGGCCGGAGTCCCTTTCGTTGAACCCCGCGTGGAGCGCGAACTCACGGATAAAATCCGCCACAGCCGCGAGATTTCCGGTGTGCGCGTCAATGGCCAAAGAGACCGAGTCCAGCCTGGAAAGGACGGGCGCGGGACCGGTCTTTATATCAGGTGCGGTCATCTTTGCCTGATGTTGGAGGGTTTTTTTCAACCCGCGTCACGGATCAACAGGGAGTACGAGTTGAGTATCACCACCAGCGCGCTCACCTGGTGAAACAGCGCGCCGAGCAGCATATTGACGTGGCCGAGGCTGGCCAGCCAGACCATAACGAAGTTCACCGTCACCGCGAAGAAGATATTCCAGCGAATCGTGCTGAGCACTTTCCGGCTCAGGCTGTAGGCAAGGCCCAGGCTTCTCAGGTCCTGGGACATGAGGGATACGTCCGACGCGGCTATCGCGGCGTCGGAGCCCATGACCCCCATCGCAATCCCCACGTCCGCCGCGGCAAGCGCGGGCGCGTCGTTGATTCCGTCACCCACCATGCCGACCACGGAGCCCTCTCTCCTCACCTCGTCGAGCTTCTTCAGCTTGGTGTCCGGCATGCATTCGGAGTAGACCTCCTGGATCCCGAGGGACTGGGCAACCCGCCTCGCGGCAGCCGCGATGTCGCCGGTGACCATGATTATCCTTTCAATGCCCTTTTGCCTGAGGCCGTCCAATACATTGCGCGCGTCTTCCCTTATGTCGTCCGTAACCCGAAAGCCGCCTATTATGTCTTGATCGTCCGCCACCAAAACAGCGGAGAACCCTTCGCGCTCCGATTCCTCGATCCATCTAAGGACCTCCTCGGGGAACTCGCGGCCGTCGTCGATCAGCCATTTCGCGCCGACCTTGATCAGGCGATCGCCCTTCTTCGCGCAGGCCCCGCCGCCCTCGAATTCCATGAACCTGTCCACCTCCCCGTAGCCCACACCCCTATCCTTGGCATACCGGCAGATCGTGCGGGCAATGGGGTGCTGGGACTGGTGCTCCACCAGAACCGCCGAGGCCAGCGCGTCCTCCTCGGAGAAATCCCTGAAACTCTTCAGGTCGACAACCGTGGGCCGCCCGTAGGTGAGGGTGCCGGTCTTGTCCATCAACAGAGACGTGATCCGGCCCAGCTGCTCCATTACGTTCCCGTCCTTTATCAGAACCCCCAGCTTCGCGGCTTTGCCCACCCCCGCGGAAATCGCGGTGGGCGTGGCCAGCACCAGCGCGCAGGGGCACGCGACCACGAGGATGGTGACGCCCCTCTCCACGGCTTCCACAAGGCCTACATCGAAGAAGAAGAAGTTTAGGGCAAAAACGATAAAGCCCAGGGCCAGGATAACGGGGATGAAGTAGCGGGCGAAGCGGTCCACCGTCTTTTCCCATTCGGTCTTGTTCTTCCGGGCCCGCTCCACCATCCGGGCGATATTGGCCACCGCGGTCTCCCGGCCCACGGACACGGCCTCCATCTCAAAGGCCCCGCTCTCCACGATTGTGCCGGCAAAGACCTTTTCTCCGGAGGATTTCGGCCGAAAGGCCGACTCCCCCGTGAGGGTGGCCTCGTTGACCTGCGCGGAGCCGGAGACCACGATCCCGTCCACAGGGATGTTCATGCCCTGCTGCACCGATATTATCTGCCCGGGAACCACCTTATGGATCGGCACCTCAAAGAGGCTCCCCCCCTCCTTGACCAGCGCGTGCCTTGCGCCCAGAACCGAGGCAACCACCACCTCGGTCTCCGAGCGGTTGAGCACGGCCCGCTCCAGCGCCTCCCCCACCACGGTGATGAAGAGAACCGTCGCGGCCTCAAGCCAGTTAAAGAGAAGAACCGCGCCCAATACGGCTATCGCGATCAGCACGTGAACGTTGAGCCTTTGGTCCCGCGCGGCCTTGAGAGCTCCCTGAAGCGTGGGCCATCCCGAGGCCACTATGGCCAGGAGATTGATAGCTATGTACGGGGGCGATGGAAACGCGTAGTCGCTCCTCAAAACGAGCAGCATAACCCAGGATAGGAGCACGAGGATCCCCGAGGAGATGAGGCGCAGCCTGCCGCCGTGCTTCTCCACGATCCCGCCGACCCAGCGCTTGAAGTTGGCCTCGAGCACGAAACCGGGCATACTCAGGGCCCGGTCGATCTCCTCGGTGGTGATGTTCTTGGGGTTATACTCTATGATCACTTCCCCGGCAAAGAAGTCGAACCTCACCGAGCAGATGCCGTAGTTTTGCTCCAACCCCTTTTTCAGGACCCTCTCCTCGTCGAACCGGATGGAGTCGAGGGGAATGGAGTAGGGCACGTGTTCGCCATGATCAGCCTGGCAGCAGCAGCAACAACCTTCCGCCATAGTTATGAATCCTTTTAATGTAAATACCAGTAGTCCAAAGGCCGTTCAGCAGACCCGGCCGCGCCCGCTTCGGACATTGAACTTGTCCAATATCGAGCCGTGAAGAGGCCGCTCGTTTCCGGGGGTTTCTCATGCGATCTCAAAGAGCCGGTCCATTCCCGACATTTCCAGAACATCCCGGACCATGGGCTGCAGTCTCTCGAGGCGGAGGTTCTTTGAGGAAGCCGCCGCGCTCTTCTGCATTATCAGGAGGATGCGCAGGCCGGCCGAGGCTATGTAGGTCAATTCCTCCATGTCCAAAATGACCGTAGGGCCCTCTTCCATCGCGGCGATCAGGTCGTCGCCTTTCTCAGCCGCGGCGCTAGCGTCCAACCGGCCCACGAGGGAGAGGACTATGCCTTCGTCCTTCGCCTCCCGCGTGAAGGAGAATGACGGTGCGGCCTCGGGCGAGGTCTGGCACTCGACGCAGTCGCAGGAATCGGCATGGGGAGCGGGCTCAGTTTTGCAGTCGGGGCAATCGCAGCCGGCCGCGTGAACAGCAGGACCGGGCTCGCATTCTGAGCAAGAGCAGTCGTCCACATGGTCTGCCGGCCTCGGTG
>JARFUL010000284.1 GCA_029289015.1 Syntrophobacteria bacterium
AAGACAAGAGTTTGTTTTTACGGCAAAATGGGGGTGGCAGCCTTTTTCCTGGCCCCCCAAGTAGCCAGTATTCCAGCACATTTAAAAAGATATCAGCAATTGAGATTTAGCCAAAAAGATGGCCTGAAACCCCGGCGGGAAACCTGGCGAACAAGGGGAAGGAAGGGGCGCGGAGACCAGCGGTTGTACTATTATCGGGGGAGCAGCCTAATCTCCCCCCAGGATCGCGCTTAGGGCCGCCCAGGTGGACGAGCCCCCGCCTGCCAGGGCCTGGGCCGAGTCCTCCATGAAGGTGCGGTGGAGAATTTTGAATCCCCCTGCCGCAAGGTCTGCCTCCAGGCCCGGGCGATCAGCGTCGGAGAACCCGGACAGGATGAGCCTTCCCGAGGGCGCGAGCAGCCTGGGGTACCCCTTTGCCTTCTCGGCCTGCACCGGAAGGGGGAGGTTGGCCAAGATGACGTCGAAGCGGCCGTCGATGGCCTCGGTGGACCCCTTGAAGAGGTAAAAAGGCCCGAGCAACGGGTTGGCCCTGAGGTTCTTCGCGGTCTCTCTCAGGGGCTTTAGGAATATGTCGCACCCCACCACCGCGGCCGCGCCCAGGGCCAGCGCGCACAGCCCCAGCACGCCGGAGCCGCAGCCCAGGTCCAAGACCCTGGCCCCAGGGAACCCGACCCCAGCCATGAGCTCAATGACCCCCCTGGTGGAGGGGTGCGCGGGCGGGAAAGATGACCTGGAGACCAGAACCACCTCCCGCTCTTCGGGCCTGGCCCTTCTCAGGCTCATGGGGGAGCGCACCACCAGCCGGGATATGCGGTAGAACATCCTTTTTGGCCCTTTCGCGGGAGAGGTCAAAAGGCCGGGCGCACCGTGGAGTGCCCTTGCCCCTTGACTCTCTTTGAAGGTTAAGATAGCTTAAACCTTTAGGAGCCATGAATAAAGCCAAACTATACAGGACCCTCGGGTTGAAACCCGGGGCCAGCCCCAAGGAGGTGCGGAAGAGCTTCAGGAGGCTGGCGAGAAGGTATCATCCCGACATGAGCCCCCGGGACCCGGACGCCCAGCGCAAGTTCATCCTGGTGTGGGAGGCCTATGAGGCGCTCATGTCCGTTGAGCCCGAAGGGGAGCGCGCGGCCCCGGCGCGCGGCCCGGAGCCGTGGGGCCCGAGGGTGGCCAGGGACACGGCCTTCTCCATCTTCGAGGCCTTCGGCATAGAGACCCACCCGGGTTTCGGGCGGTCCGGCCCGGGGGTCAACCTGCGCTTCGAGCTGGAGATAAGCCCCACCAAGGCTGCGAAGGGCTGCGTTGAGACCATAAGCTACTCGAGAAGCGAGGTCTGCATCTGCTGCAGCGGCAACCGCGAGCTGCCCCAGGGGGTCGCGTGCCCCTTCTGCGACGGCGACGGGCTGGTCATGGCCCTAAAGTCCGTGGGGGTGGAGATACCTCCCGGGAGCCAGGACGGCACGAGGCTGGTCATCAAGGGCGGGGGCGAGGCCGGCCCCGGCGGGGGCGCGCCCGGCGACCTGGTGGTGGTGGTCCACGTCGCGGACAGCGCGTCCTTCCCCAGGACCAAGGAGTAGCATTATGGCCGCGCTCACCCACCTCGACGACAAGGGCCGCGCCTCAATGGTGGACATCTCCGAAAAGGAGGCCACCGACCGGTTCGCGGAGGCGGGCGGTGAGATCAGGCTCGACCCCGGGACCTTTGCCGCGGTCATGGAGGGCCAGGTCAAAAAGGGCGACGTCCTGGCAACGGCCCGCATAGCGGGCATCCAGGCCGCGAAGAAGACCCCGGACCTCATTCCGCTCTGCCACCCCATCAGCATCAGCCAGGTCGCGATCGACTTTCTCCCCGACGACGCGACAAGCACCATCGGAATATTAGCCAGGGTGAAGGCCGCGGACCGCACCGGGGTGGAGATGGAGGCCCTCACCGCGGTCTCGGTGGCCGCGCTCACCATCTACGACATGGTGAAGTCCCTCAAGAGGGACGCGCTGATACAAAACATCCGAGTTTTGAAAAAATCGGGCGGCAAGAGCGGGGACTTCTCGGCCGAAGGCTGACGCTGGGCCCGCGTTGAGCTATGACTGACCGGATCATCATCTTCATCATACTCCTTGTAATACCCATGATCCCCACCTTCTGGGCCATAACCCACATCTCGAAGGGCGCTTTTGCCACCACGGGCCAGAGGTACCGCTGGCTCGCGCTGGTGGTCTTCTTGCCCCCCATCGGCGGGCTTATATACCTGTTTTTCGGCAGGAAGAAGAGGCTGGGCCTCTTGACGGAAGCCCCGGAGGACCCGCAGGAGGAGGCCCCCTAAATTCCAACCTGAGGAGTCTAGCGATGAAAGACCGCACCCTAACAATGGCAGGGCTGCTGGTTATCGCTTCCTTTATGCTCTTCATCAACCACTGCACACCCTCAAAGAGTGCTGCCAGGGTGGACATGCCCGATATAAAGACCGAGGTGAAGGGGGGCAAGGAGGTGAAGCTCAACGTCAATATCTACTTCAATGACGTGCACACCCGCCACAAGAAGGCCATGTACGAGCGGAGGTTCACCAACAGGCTGAAGGAGATAGGCTACGTCCATCTCAGGGAGAGGGACGCGTCCCTCGGGTTTTTGAGGCAGCACATAGACAACACGTCGGTGAACTACTGGCTCGGCCTGGCCGAGACGCGCGACGCGAAACCCTTCAAGCAGTTTGCGAAGAGCGGCGTTGACTTTGTGGTCTTCTTCCACGGCCAGCTCCTGGGGGGAGGCATGAAGGGCGCGCTGAGCGCGAATTGCAAGATATACCTGATAGATACAAGGGAGCTTAAGGCCGAGGAGTTCTCCGAGTTCGAATACGACATGCAGTCCTTCTTCGGGGTCTACAACTATGCCACCAAGAAGTTCTACCAACACATCAATACCGCGTTCCCCGAGGCATATAAAAGGAAGGTGGCCGCGGCCAGGTAGGAGCCGGGCTCCTATCCCGCGCCCGGCCCGCGTTCCGGGAACACCAAGCAAGAAAGAGACGGACCCCTGGTTCACAGCCAGGGGTTTCCCTGTTGACAGCCCCTTTTTTGGGGGCTAATATATTGCTAAATAACTATTTAATAGGA
>JARFUL010000285.1 GCA_029289015.1 Syntrophobacteria bacterium
GGGCAAGCTCCTCGAGGGTGGCCTCAGGCAGAGGCCCAACTCCTGGGGCAAGAGCGAGTACGGGGGCCCGTGCCCTCCCCCGGGCCACGGGAGGCACCGCTACTTTTTCAGGCTCTACGCGCTGGACGTGGAACCCGGGGCCAAGGTTTTGGAGAGCCTGGCCAAAGAGCGGGCCCTGGCCACGGCAACTCTCATGGGGTACTACGGGAGGTAACCGGTTTCCTCGGCACGGTTTTACCGGGAGGAAAAGGCTGTAATGCTAATTAATTCAGATAGTTATACGTGGTCTGCCCGGGTCAGGGGGTGCGCCTTGTTCCACGTGAAACAGGCCCCTTTTCCGCGGGCTCCGTATCGCGCAGCATAAGCCCTTCGTAGAGCTCCAGGTAGGCCCCGGCCGCGCGCTCCCAGGAGAAGTCCCGGCCCATCGCGTTCCTTATGAGCTTGCGCCAGATGCTCTTCGCGCCGAAGAGGGCCAGCCCCTTGCCCAGGGCCAGGGCCAGGGACTCGGTCGCGGGTTCGTGGAACATGAACCCCGTGCCCTCCCCGGTCTTGGGGTCGAACTCCTCCACCGTGTCCTTGAGCCCCCCGGTGGCCGCGACCACCGGCGCGGTGCCGTAGCGGAGGCTGTAGAGCTGGTTGAGCCCGCAGGGCTCGTACCTCGAGGGCATGAGGAAGAGGTCCGCGCCCGCCTCGATGCGGTGCGCTAGCCCCTCGTCGAACCCCAGCTTCAGGCCCAGCCTGCCGGGGTTTTCCGTCGCGGCCGCGCTGAGCCTCTCCTCGAGCCAGCCCTCCCCGGACCCCAGCACTGCAAGGAGCGCCTCGTTCCTGAGGAGGTGGCCCAGCAGGGGGAAGATCAGGTCTATGCCCTTTTGTCGCGCGAGCCTCGAGACCATGCCTATGATCGGCCGCGCCCCGAGGGAGGGGTCCAGGCCCAGCTCCTCGATGAGCCTCTTCTTGCACCTCTTCTTCCCCGCGACATTCGCCGCGGAGAACTTAGCAGGGATGTGGGGGTCCGCTTCGGGGTTCCAGGTCTTGTAGTCCACCCCGTTGAGCACCCCCATCAGTGAGGCCTTCCTCTCCCGGAGCACCCCGTCCATGCCGAAACCGAACTCCGGGGTCATGATCTCTTCCCTGTGGCTGGGGCTCACCGTGGTGAGCAGGTCGGCAAAGAGCACCGCGGCCTTGAGGAAGCTTACCCAGCCGTAGAACTCCACCCCCGCGGGGGAAAACAGCTCCCAGGGGAGCGAGGTCGCGGGATAGACGTCCAGGGGGAAGTTCCCCTGGTACGCAACGTTGTGGATGGTGAAGAGGGACCTGGTCCCTTTGAGCCGGGGGGAGTCCTTCCACAGGGTCTTGAGGTACGCGGGGACCAGGCCGGTGGGCCACTCGTTCGCGTGGATGATGTCCGGGGTGAAGTCCACCGCTTTGAGAAGGGCCCGAACCGACGCGCTGAAGAAGATGAACCTCAGGTGGTTGTCCGGATAGTCGAACCCCGCCTCGCCGTACACCCCCGCGCGGCTGAAGAACCTCTCGTTCTCCAGGAGGTACAGCGTCACCCCGCCGGGAAGCTTTGCCGTGTGGACCCTGGCCGGGGTCAGCTCCCCGTGGACGATGACCGTGAACCTGGGCCCGGGCTTCGGCGCGGGGAGGCCGTTGTCCCTGATCTTCTCGCGCACGAGCTGGTAGAAGGGCATTAAGACCCGGATGTCCACCCCGAGCTCTCTCAGGCTCTTGGGCAGGAACAGGGCCACGTCTGCCAGGCCGCCGGTCTTGGCCAGGGGCGCGGCCTCCGGGGTCAGGTAGAGCACCTTTAGCTTCTTTGCCATATAGCGCTCCCCAGGGTGGAGATGTTAGGGGTCGTCAGGTATGGGTGGAGACCTTTATCTTGCCGTAGGTGGATTCTATCTCGTCCTTCAGGTCCCGCTCCATGAGCATCCTCAGCCCCTCTCTCGGGTCGCGGCCCTCAAAGAGCACGTGGTAGACCTGCTCCAGGATGGGCATGTCCACGTCGAGCCTTTTGGCCAGCTCGTATGCGGAGCGGGTGGTCTCTACGCCCTCGGCCACGGTGCGGGTGGAGGCCAGGATCTCCTCCAGGCTCATCCCTCTCCCCAGCATCAGCCCCAGGGTGCGGTTGCGGGACAGATCGCCGGTGCAGGTGAGCACCAGGTCGCCCATGCCGGAGAGCCCGGAGAAGGTGAGCGGGTTCGCGCCCATCCTCACCCCCATCCTGGAGATCTCCCCTATGCCCCTGGTTATGAGCGCGGCCCTCGCGTTGTGGCCTAAACCCAGGCCGTCGGAGATCCCGGCCGCGATCGCGATGATGTTCTTGAGGGAGCCTCCCAGCTCCACCCCCACCACGTCCAGGGAGGTGTAGGCCCTGAAGTAGTGGGTGGAGAAGACCACCTGCGCGACCCTCGCGGCCTCGGGGGTGGTGCCTGCTACGGTGACCGCGCTGGGCACCTCCGCGACCACCTCCTTCGCGAAGGAGGGCCCGGACATGGCCACATACCTGAAGTCGCCGTCCGGAGACACGTCCCGCCATATGCCGAAGGGGGAGAGCAGGGTCTCGTTCTCTATCCCCTTGGACGCGCTTATGATGAGCACCCGGCCGGATATGAACTCCACCATGCGCGCGGCTACGGACCTGTAGACGTGGGAGGGGACCACCATAACCAGGAGGTCCTTGTGCTCCACCGCCTCCCTCAGGTCCGAGGTGGGGTTTATCCTTGCTGAGACCTTGTGCCCGGGAAGGTAGAGGTCGTTTATGCGGGCCTTTTTGAACCTTTCGGCAAGGTCCTCCTCAAAGACCCAAAGGTCCACGTCGAAGCCCTTCTTGCCCAGAAGATCGGCCAGGGTGGTGCCCCAGGCCCCCGCGCCTATCACAGCCAGCCGGCCGGCCGGAGTCTCCATCTCGAGATATTGACGCCAGCTCAAACCTCCTCCTCCCCTCTCTCCCTGATCAGCGCGAGCCCCGTGACCCGGTCGCCCTCCTCCAGGCCGATGAGCTTCACCCCCTGGGTGTTGCGTGATATTACGGAGATCCCCTCCACCGGCATCCTGATCAGCTTGCCCCGCTCGGTGATGAGCATTATCTCGTCGCGGTCCGCCACCTGCTTGAACCCGGCCACGGGCCCGGTGCGGACCGACGTCCTCAGGGTTATGACCCCCTTGCCCTTTCTGTGGTAGAGGGGATACTCCCCGGTGGAGGTGCGCTTGCCCAGCCCCAGTTCGGTCACGGTGAGGATGGTGTCCGCCTCCTGGACGACCTCGAGGCCCAGAAGCTCGCTCCCGCCCAGGACCATGCCTATGACCCCCTGGGCCGAGCGCCCCATGGGCCTGACCTCGCTCTCGTGGAACTTTATGGCCTTTCCGGCCCTGGACGCGAGGAGCAGGTTCGCGTCCCCGTCGGTGAGCCGGGCGGAGATGAGCTCGTCCTCCTCCCTCACCCCCATCGCGATGATGCCGGTGATCCTGGCGTTCATGAACCTGTCGAGCTCCGTCTTCTTCACCAGCCCCTTGCGGGTGGCCATCACCACGAACCCCTCCGTCCGGCCGGTGAGCGGGAGCACCGCGGCCACCTTCTCGCGCTCCTTGAGGCTCAAAAGGTTCGCCATGTGCTTGCCCCTGGCCGACGGGGAGGTCTGGGGGAGCTGGTAGACCTTCAGGGTGTAGGCCCGGCCCGTGTTGGTGAACATGAGCATCCTGTCGTGGTTCCGGGCCACGAAGAGCTCGTCAACAAAGTCGTCGGTGCGGGGGGACATGCCCATCTTGCCCTTGCCGCCCCTGCGCTGGGACCGGTACTCCGCCAGGAGGGTGCGCTTGATGTATCCCGCGAGGGTCACGGTGACCACCATCTCCTCGTCCGGGATGAGGTCCTCGTCGGTTATCTCGGTGATAACGTCCTCTATCTCCGTGCGCCTGGGGTCCGCGTAGTCCTCCTTGAGCCTCTTCAGCTCGTCCCTCACCACGGAGTAGAGCACCTCCGGGTCGCCCAGTATCTCGTTGTACCACTCTAT